>CAYWAR010000110.1:0-4921 GCA_964455765.1 uncultured Elusimicrobia bacterium | reverse complement strand
AAATCGCCTACGCGATTTGCCGCGTTCCGCAAGACGCGCGCCTGGCGCGCGTATTTACGAACGGATATCAGAGCCCGACTTTCCTCAGCGCCGCCGCCAGAGCTTTGCGGGCGTCGGGGGAGATCGTGGTCAGGGGCAGGCGCAGCTCATCGGCGCACAGGCCCAGCGCGTGCGCCGCGGCCTTGACCGGGATGGGGTTGGTCTCCACGAAGAGCGCTTTGATGAAGGGAAAGAGCTTTAAGTGCAGTTTGGCCGCGGCGGAGAAATCACCCTTCAAGGCCAGATCGCAGAGCTTTTGCGTCTCGCGCGGCAGGATGTTGGAGACCACGCTCACCACGCCCGTCGCTCCGACGGCCATCATGGGGAGCGTCAGCGAATCATCGCCCGAGAGCACCGAAAAACCCTTGGGCGCGGAGCAGAGTATCTCGCTGACCTGATCGAGCAAGCCAGCGGCTTCCTTGACCGCGCGCACGCTGGGCAATTCCGAGGCGATGCGCAGGAGCGTCTGGGGGAGCATGTTCACCCCGGTCCGGCCCGGGATGTTGTAGGCGATGATGGGCAAGGACGACGCCTCGGCCACGGCCTTGAAGTGCCGGAACATGCCCTCCTGCGTGGGCTTGTTGTAATAGGGGACAAGGACCAGGAGCGCGTCCGCGCCCCAGCGCTCGGCCTCCTTGGCCAGCTTCACGGCCTTGGCCGTGTCGTTGGTCCCCACTCCGGCCACCACCGGGACGCGGCCGCCGGCTTCCTCGACGGTGATCCTCACCACGCGTTCCGACTCCTCCATCGAGAGCGTGGCCGCCTCGCCGGTCGAGCCGCAGGCAACGAGGCCAGCGACGCCGCCGCGCAGTTGGAAGCGGACGACCTTCCTCAACGCAGCCTCATCGAGCGCCCCATCCTTGAACGGAGTGACCAGCGCCGTGTAGCAGCCCTGGAACTTCATCATCGGAACTCTCCCTCGAACACGATCTCAGCCGGTCCCTCCAGGCTCACCTGGGAGAGAACGCCTCCCGGCCCGGGCAGGAAAGAGACGCTCAGGACATCCCCGCTGAGCACGGCCACGCGCACCGGAGGGCGGCGCCGGGTCCAAAACCACGTCGCCGCGGCGGCCGCAACCGCGCCGGTCCCGCAGGCGAGAGTCTCGGCCTCCACGCCCCGCTCATAGGTGCGCAGGCGCAGGAGGCCGCGTTCCAGCCTTATGAAATCGATGTTGGCTCCGGCCTTTCCCAACGCCTTGTGGCGGCGCAGGACGCGGCCGACCGGCTCCACCGGGAACCTCTCCAGGGCGGCGACACCAATGACCGCGTGGGGGACGCCGGCATCGATGAGAAGGGCGGAGAAGGACCTGCCGAGAGCCTTGAGGCGCACGGTCTTTAGCATCTTCACCGGCGGCATCCCGAGCCGAACCCTGGCGCGACGGGGGCCTCGCGGTCCCAGGACCTCGGCCTCGACCCGCTTGCCGGAGGATAAGAAGCGCATCCTCCTTCCCGTCCAGCCCCGGCCATACATCCACCAGGCGGCGCAGCGCGAGCCGTTGGCGCAGAAAGCCCTCGACCCGTCGGCGTTATAATGATCGACGAAGGGAATGCCTCCCGGCCCTCGGCGGTCCAGGACCAGTAAGCCGTCGGCGCCCACCGAACTCCGGCGGGGGCAGAGGCGGCGGGCCAGGGCAGGCCGGGACGCTCCGCGGGCGAGCTTGGCCGCGTCGAGCAGGATGAAATCGTTGCCGGCCCCGGAGAGCTTGGTGAAGTGGAGGGGGAGCTTGGGCATCGGCCTATCTCCGGTCCAGCAGGGCCCTGCTGACGCGGGCGATGAAGGGGGAGTTTCTTCCGGCCTGCGCCGCTTTCTCAAGGTCCTCCCTGGCCCCGGCCTCCCCGCCCCGCCGGATGCGGATGGAGGCCCTGAGCCAGAGGGCCAGCGGCTCATCGGCATGCACGGACAGGACGGACTCCGCTTCCCGCAGGCTCTCGTCGAGACGGCCGTCCTCGAGCAGCCACAGCGCGCGCCGCAGGCGGATGTCCTCGCGGGCGCCGGCCGACTCCCCGGCCTTATCGAGCGAGGCGTAGGCCTCGGGCTTGCGCATGGCCCTCTGGAAATCGGCGAGGTCGAGGCGGGACTCCGCGTTCTCCTCGATGGACAGCGCGCGCGCCACCGCGCGCTCCGCCGAGATGAAGTCCCGCCGGTCGGCGAGCGCCTCCGCATACCCCCGCCAGAGGTTGGGATCCCGGTGGTGCTCCCTCAGGGCCAGGGCGTAGTGGTCGCAGGCCTCCGCGTGCAGTCCTTGGGCGCGGAATATCTCCGCCAGCCCCCTATGCCCGAAGGCGTTGTTGGGATGTATCTCGAGGACCCGCTCATAGAGAGGCCGCGCGCGGTCGTCGAGGTCCATGCGATGGAGCAGATTGGCCTGGTTGGAGAGGATGTTGATGTCCTTGGGATAGAGTCCCGCGGCGAATTGGTAGACGGCGATGGCCTTCTGATGCTCCCCCATGCGCTCATAGCTGGACCCCAGGAGCTCGTGAGCCCTGGGCCTCTCGCGGCGCCGGATGGAGCGCATCCCCGGGCCGGAGAGCCTTTCGATGACCTCCGCGTATTTCCCCGCGTCATAGAGAGCCCGGGCCTCCCGGTAGGCTTGGGCGTCGCCGAAGGGCCCGAACGCCGCGGCCGGAGAGCCGAGCCAGAGCCAAAGCACGGCCGCGAGGCCCCTCACGGCGCGGCCTTCGCCGACCAACGGACCCGCAGACGGGGGAGCGCATGAAGGATGAATCCCTCCTGCGCGCTCTTGAGGCCGAGCTTGGCGGCCAGCGCCCCGGTCTGCGCCATCTCCTCGGAGCGGTCGTAGGAGAGGAAATCGATGTCCTTGGGCTTTACGTCGAAGACGAAGTCGGCGTCCTGCCTCTGATGGCGCGCGAGGACCCCTCCCCGGATGTCGATGACCTGCTCGAGGGTCAGGAGCACGTTGGTCGGAACGCTGCGGGTGTAATCGGCCTCCGTCACGCTGGCCATGACCCAGTCGGCGCCCAGGAGGCGCGTGAGGTCGGCGGGGATGTAGTCCACGACGCCCCCGTCGACGAGAAAGCGATGGCGGTAGACCACGGGCTCGAATATCCCGGGCAGGCTCATGCTCGCGCGCACCGCGGGCGCCAGGGGGCCCTCCCGGAAGACGATCTTCTCCCCGGTCCGAAGGTCCATGGCCACGCAGGCGAAGGGCTTGGGGAGCTGGTCGAAGCGTTTCTCGCCGATCTCATCGCGGATGAGCCGGTCGAGACCCTCGGCGGAGATGAGGCTCTCGGTGAGCAAGAGCCGCAGCAATCGCATGCGGCTGAACATCGCCTGGGCCTCCACGGCGATGCGGCGGGGGACTTCACGCATGCGGGAGGCGGGCACCCCGGCCGCGTAGAGAGCGCCCACGATCGCCCCCATGGAGGTGCCGGACACCACGTCGACGGGAAAGCCCGCGTCCTCGAGCACGCGCAGAACCCCGATGTGCGCCACCCCACGGACGCTTCCCGCCGAGAAGACCAGCCCGACCTTGGGGCGCTCGCTCTCGGGCAGGGCGAGCGCCTGCTCCCAAAGATGTCCGCGCAGGAGGTCGTCGGAGCTGCGGGTAGGCAGGGCGCGCAGGGGCTCGCAGGCCAGAAAGGGCAGGAGGAGCAACGCCGCCCTCTGGAACACCGGCTACCTCTGCTCGGGCAGCGTGCGCCCCACCGCGCGCTCCAGGCGCGCCCGCGAGAGGATGTGCTCGGTCACGGCTTCCAGGCGGCTGCGGTGCGCCTTGAGGAGCCTCAACTCGGCGCGCAGGATGTCCAGCCCGTCCCCCGGAGCGGCCTGGGCGCCCTCGCCCACCAGCTCGAATAAGCGCTTGTGTTCGGTCTCGCGGCGGAGCCATTCCGCCTGCCAGTAGCGCAGATCCTCGTAGGCCAAGCGCACCTCGAGTTGGACCTTATCCTGGAGTTCGGAGCGCGCGAGCTCGCCCTGGCGCTGTTCGGCCACCTTCTGGGTGTGCTGTGTCCAATAGTCCAGAGAGAAAGGGATACGGACGCCAAGCGTGGCGTCCCAGTTGTTCTGCTTAAGGGGAAGGCGCGGACCCGTGAGCTCGTAGTCCAACCCCAGGGCCACGGTAGGGCTGCGCCGGCCCAAGGCGAGGTTCACGGCAATGGCGTCCATCTGGGCCTTGTAGGCCTGGGACTGCAGTTCCGGCCGGAGCTCCGCGGCCCACACCAGGGCCTTCTTGAGATCGACTTCCACGGCACGGGTCTCGATGCGGCCGGCGGCCTCCACCGGGGCGTCGAGCTCCTTGTTGAGGCCCTTGAGGAATTCCAGGCGGGCCGACTCCAACGCGTGCCGGGCCTGGGCCCGTTCGGAACGCAGCTCGGAGGCCAGGGACTCGGCCTCCACCCTCTCCCAGCGCCCCTTCCCGTTGAGCGCGGCGGATTCGGCCTTGGCCAGCGTCTGCGCCGCGGCCTCCTCCTCCTCGCGCGCCTTCAGGAGCCGATAGAAGGTCTGGGTGACCTCATAAACGATGTCCATCTTCACGGCGTCGTACTTGCTGCGGGCCTGCTTGAAGGCCGCGCGCGCCATCTGGAGGGTGTTGACGTGCCGCCCCCCCTGGTAGAGGGGCAGGCTCAGGTACGCCCGGCCCGAGAAAAGGTTGTCGTCGACGGAAGGGAAGAGCAGGATCGAGCGGAAATCAGGCCGCAGGGCGAAGGGATAGCGCGCGTCATAACGGGTGGCCGAGGCCTGCAGGCCGACCTCGGGGAAGAAGAGGAAGGTCGCCTCCTGGACGCGCTGACGCGCGATGGTGATGGTCTGCTCGGCCGATTGCAGTTGGGCATTGTTGAGCTGGGCCAGGCGGATGGAGTCATCGAGCGAATAGCGGTCCACCGGAGGCTGGGCCCGGCCGGAGGCGGACGCGGCCACGGCG
>CAYWAR010000109.1:0-7617 GCA_964455765.1 uncultured Elusimicrobia bacterium | reverse complement strand
CCTATCCCCCCCCGGCGCCCGGGGCGTACGCCGGGGCGCCGGGGGCCCCCATGGGCTGTAGTATCCCGGGAGGAGGCTGCGGCCCGCGGCCTCGGATCGAATCGATGGCCCAGAGGGCGATCGCGCGGACTTTCGAGCTCTCGTCGCGCATGAGCCCGTTCAATCCGGCCAGCGCCGCCGCGGAGGGTGTTCCGATCCGGCCCAGGACCATGGCCGCGTTGCAGCGGACGTCCGGGTCGCGGTCGTCTAGAGCGCGTATCGCGGCCTCCGAGGCGCCCGCCGCCTTAGGCCCCAGCACGCTCAAGGAAGCCAGGGCCTGACGGCGCAGCGATGCGTCCTCGCGGCCAAGGTCCTTGAGGAGGACGGCGATCGCCCGCTCCGCCCCCGTCGGGATCTCGGCAAGGGAGAGCGCGGCGCTCTCCCGGACGTTGGTGTGCGGATCATGCAGGGCGGCCGATAAGGCCGGGATCGCCTCCTCTCCCGCCGTGCCGAGGCGGCCGAGAGCGCGGGCGGCTTTGTCGCGCGCCAACTGGTCGCCCCGATCGAGCAGCAGGATCAGCTTGGAGAGGGCCCCCTGGGCCGCGGGACCGATCTCTCCAAGAGCGTCGACCGCGTTGAGGACGGTCTCCCGGTCCTCGTCGTCCAAGGCTCGGATCAGATCCTCAGCGGCCGGGGCGGCCGGGGGGCCGAGCCGGCCCAGGCTCCAGGCGGCCTGGGAACGCGTCGAGGGACGCGGATCGCGGAGCTCCGAGCGGTGCCGCCGGAGGGCTTCCTGCGCAGAACCCTGCGCGGACTCGGGCTTCTCTTGCGCTGCCGGCGGGCCGGCCGAAAGGAGCAGGGCGAGGGAAAGGACTGGTCCGATGGCGCGGGTCGGCGGCATGACGGATTAAATTCTATCATGTCGTCATGCCATTGCAAGAGGCCGAAGGTCCGAAGCCGAGCGGCCGGGCGAGCGGCCGTTTCCTGGCCCTAGCCATCGTCGCCGGGACCCTGGCGGGCTTGGACCTGTTCTCCCGGCTCTTCCCGGCGCTCCTTCCCCGGCCCATGCAGGTCCTCTCGGCACAGCGCGCGCTGGATAAGGAAGTATACCGGCACGATCCGGTCCTGGGACATTGCTTGAAGCCCTCTCTTCGGCGCGACATCCGCTGGGGCGGCTTTTCCCTGGGTTTGAGCCACCAGCCCCTGCCCGGCGGGAAGTGCGGCTACCGGGCCGGCCCGGAGGACGAGGGAGGCGGCCTGCGGGAGGCCTCTTACGCCGACATCGTCGTCCTCGGGGATTCTCACGCCTACGGGATGGAGGTGGACGCGAAAGCGGTCTGGCCGAGCCTGCTGGCGGAAGGCTCCGGATCGAAGGTCGCCAATCTGGGCGTGCGCATGTACGGGACGACGCAGTCGGCCTCGCTCTACCTCGCGCAGGGAAGGAAGCTCTCGCCGGGCCTGGTCCTCCTCCTCCTCTGTCCCAACGACCCGTGGGACAACGAGGTCTTCGCCGCCTGGCGCGCGGGGGAGGGGATCCCGGAACCGCTCTCTTCCGATGAGATGATGTACCGGGTCTGCGGGACGCTCGGCCTCGCCTCGGCTCCGGGGACCTGCCGGGCCGTCGTCGGGTTCGGCAGGACGGGACTGCTCGCGCATCTGCTCCTGAGCCGGAGCATGGCCTGGCTCCACCATTGGAAGGGCCCCCTCGGCGGCGACGCCGGGATGAGGTCGCTGCAGGAGGACATCCGGAGGCTGGCCGCGGGCGCCGGCCCGGCCCGCCTCGCGGTGATCCTCAACGAGGGTTGGCCCGAGGAACGCAGGCGCGGCCTGGCCGCCTTCCTCGCGGGAACGGGACTCCCCTGGACCGAGCTTTCGGGGATGCGCGGGGGGGGACGGAGCTTGGCCTTGGACGGTCATTGGAGCGAGGCCGGCCACCGTGAGGCCGCCCCAGATCCTGGGCTTCCTGGAGAAAGGGGACCTCCTGCGCGGGGTGCGGGAGAGAAGGCGTCCCGGCCGAGGAGACTCTTCCAGCGGGCGTTCCTCGCCGCGTGCATGGCGCTTTTCGGGACCATGGCGGGCCTGGCGGGAACCGAACTCTTCCTGAGAGCCTCGTGCTCCGGGAGGGCCGCGGACATCCGAAGGTCTTATTTCGCCATGACCAGTGTCTGGGTCGAGTCCGGAGAGGACCTGGCCGGCTCCCGGCCGGGCGAGGACCCGAGCCTGCGCCCCAAGGCCTTAAGGCCCGGCGTGAGGCTTTCCCAGACCGTCTGCGGCCGGCGCCACGCGTTCACTTCGCTCCCCGCCCCGGCTCCCGGAGTCGCCTTCCGTTCCAACGGCGAGGCGGGAGAGGAGGAACGGGAGGTCCATGGCCTGGTGCTGGGGGACTCCTTCGCCGAGGGGGCGCAGGTGGACGACGCCGAGACGTTCTCCGCCGTCCTCTCCCGCCTGAGTGGGAAGCGCTTCGTGAACCTCGGCGTGCGGGCTCAAGGGACGACCGGACATCTCGAGCGCCTGGAAAAGAGCGGGTTCCTGCGCTTGCGTCCGCGCGTCCTCATCGTGCAGGTCCATGAGAACGACCTGCTCGAGGACGCCTGGCTGGAATTGGGGCGCCGCGGAGCCCGCCGCGCCCAGCCCACCTATTTTCGCCGCTCCGGGCGGGCCTTTTACGACCGCGTGGCGGAGCGGATGGGCCTGAAGCTTTGGAAGCACAGCGTCCTGGTCTATTTCCTCGACCATCGTTTCCTGCGCGGAAGGCTGATGCGCGCCGCTCCGCGGCAGCTTCCCGCCTCCGCGGTCTTGGAACTGGGCCGGGGGATAGAGCGCCGGAATCTGGCCGGCTTTCTTCGTCTCGCCCGCGAGCGGCGCATGAGGCTGGTCCTCTTGGGCGAGCGGCGCGTCCTGGAGATGCTCAAGGAGGGGGCGGGGCTTTCCGCGGACGCCCCGGGACTCTCCTGGGTGGAGGCCGACCTCCCCGCCTCCGGATATCTGGGAGGGGACGTCCATTGGAGCGCTTCCGGCCACGCGGAGATAGCCCGCAGGATAGGGGATGCCCTCGCCCGGCGCTCCGTGTTCCGCTGATCGATCTCCAGCCGCGCCGAGCTCGAAAGCGCTCGTCTTGATCCCAGCGTCTTATCCGACGATGTCGTTTTCCAGGGCGAAGCGGATGATCTCCGCCGTGTTCTCCAGCTTGAGCTTCTCCATCAAGCGCGCCCGGTAGGTGGCGGCGGTGCTGACGCCCACCTCGAGGGCGGCGGCGCATTCCTTGAGGCTCTTCCCGGAGCTCAGGGCCCTGAGCAGCTCGAACTCCCGCTGGGTGAGCGCGTCGAGCCCGATCCTGCGCTTGCGCGGATGCCATAGATGCTCGAGCACCTTGGCCGAGACCTTGGGCGAGAGGTACATCCCCCCGGCGTGGACGCAGACGATGGCCTCGACGAGCTCGCGGACGGCGTCGGATTTCACCACGTAGCCGTGCGCCCCGCTCTCGAGCGCCTTGATCGCGTAGTGCGGGCTCTCGTGGATGGTGAGGATGAGGACGCGGGCCTTGGGGAACTCGCGCTTGAGGCGGGCGAGGAGCGCGGGAGCGTCCATCCCCGGCATGCTGTAATCGAGCACGATCACCGCCGGCTTGAGGCCGCGGGCCAGTTCCAGCGCCGCCGGCCCGTCCCCGGCCTGGCCCGCGACCTGGATGCGCTCGCTCTCCTGCAGTATCCGCGCCAAGGCTTCCCGTACCATCACATGGTCGTCGACGAGGAGGACGCGTATCTTCCCGGGCGTCATAGCGGCTTGCCGCGGATCTTGGCCAGGGCCCAGAGTATCATGCAGCGGGCCTCGGGAGTGGAGTCTTTTAGGGCCTCGAGGAGCAGGGGCACGGCCTCTTCCGCCCGAGGCCCCATCGTCCCCAGGGCCCAGAGCGCCCCGTTCTGCTGGGAGGGATCCCCGTCCATGAACAGCTCCAGGAGCCTCCGGATCTCCTGGTCCGGCGGGTCGCGCAGGCTCGACCGTCCCAGGGCCAAGGCCGCACCCGCGCGCACGCGCGGGTCCTTGTCGCCGATGGAGAGCAGAGCCGCGTCCTTCCCAGCGGGCCCGGCCGACGCCAGGGCCAGGGCCGCGGCGGAACGGACATCGGGGTCCTGGTCCTTGAGAGCCTCGACGAGAGCCGAGGCCGAGGACGCGGCGCCCGCTCCCAGGTTCGACAACGCGACGGCCGCGCTCAGGCGGACGAGAGGATCCTTGTCCGCCAGGGCCGCGCGCAACGCCGGCGCGGCCGAGGCATCCCGGATCTTGCCCAGGGCCCATGCGGCGCTGGCCCGGGAATGGGTGTCCGGATCGGCGAGCGCGCTCACCAGCGAGGGGACCGCGCCGGAGGCGTCGGGTCCGATGTCGCCCAGGGCCATGGCCGCCTCGGTGCTCAGGAAATTCTCCTTGATCGGCAGGAGCGCGATCAAAGCCGGGATCGTCTTCTTCCCGGCTCCCAGCTTGATGAGCGCCCTGGCCGCGGTGGCCCGGGTGTCGGGGTCGGCATCCTCCAGGAAAGGCGATAGGGCCGGGACGGCCTCGGCCGCTCGAGGCCCGAGATAGCCCAGGGTGAGGAAGAGGGAGCCTCGTTTCGATCCCGAGGCGCCGTTCAAGGCGCCGATGAGGAGAGGGACGGTTTTGCGGGCTTCCTCTCCCATCCTCCCCAAGGCCAACCCCGCCGTTTCCCGCACGTAAGGATGCTCGTCTCCAACTGCCTCGACGAGGTCCGGGACCGCGGCCGCGGCGCTCTCTCCCATGCGGCCCACCGCCCAGACCGCGACCATGCGGACATCGGCGCTGGTATCCCTCATCGCCGCCCTCAGGGCGTCGAGCGCTTCCAGGCCCCGGCCTTCCATCCGTCCGAGCACCCAGGCCGCCTTCCCGCGCACGGCGGGGTCGGCGTCCCGGAGCGCTGCCGCCAGTTCGTAGACGAGCTTCCCATCCTCTCCGGAGAGGTCCGAGAGCCCGAGGGCGGCCGCCTCCCGCAGTTTCGGGTCGCGCAGGGCCTCCAGGAGCTCCGGCGCGAGCCTGGCGTCGCCGCGACGGAGGCGGGAGAGGGCCATGGACGCGCTCAGGCGAGGCCCGGGCGCGGGATCCGAGAGCGACCGCTTCAGGGCGGGGGCCGCCTCAGCCGCCTCCGGTCCGATGCTTCCCAGGGCTTCGGCCGACCGGGTCCGGACCTCCGGGTCGGGGTCCTCCAGGGCCCGCGCGAGGGCGGGGACCGCCTCCCGGGCCGCCGGCCCTATCCGGCCCAGCGCCCATGCCGCGCCGGCCCGCACGCGCGCGTCGCCGTCCCGCAGGCTGCGCATCAGAGGACCCGCCGTCTCCCTGCGTCCCGGACCGAATCCTCCCAGGGCGCCGGCGGCGGCCGAGCGCACCCGCGCGTCGGGGTCCTGGAGGGCGCGGATCATGTCCCGTAGCGCCGCCTCGGCCCCGGGACCCAGGCGGCCCAAAGCCCGCAGGGCGCTGCTGCGGACCTCGGGGTCCGCGTCCTGTAGGGCCGCGCGCAATCGCGGCACATGGCCCGGCTCCGGCGACGAGGCCCGCGCCATGGGCGCGGAGAACAAGGCGCAGAGCAGGAATATCCTCGTCATCGGTTTCAT
The DNA here is from genome assembly GCA_964455765.1 of uncultured Elusimicrobia bacterium. Taxonomy (GTDB): domain Bacteria; phylum Elusimicrobiota; class Elusimicrobia; order UBA1565; family UBA1565; genus CAYHRV01. Next base: position 2,020 of record CAYWAR010000109.1, on the reverse strand, counting down.
CGGCCGCCTCCGGATGAGGCTTTTTGCGTTTTGCGGGGGAGGGTCTTGGACCGTATCGATTCCAGCGCCGCGGCCGCGCTCACGCGCACGTTGACATCGGGGTCGTCGAGAGAGCGCATCAGCTCGGGGACGGAGCTCTCCGCCTCCCCGCCGAGCCTCCCCAGCGCCCTGGCCGCGCTGCAGCGGACATGGGGATTCTCATCGCGCAAGGCCCGCAGGAGGTCGGGCAGGGCGGACTTCGCCTTGGGGCCCATGCTCTCCAGGGCGCCCGCGGCGCTCATGCGCAGGTCGGGGTCTTCGTCGCGCAGGACCTTCCCCAGGCTCGCCGCCGCGCCTTCCGGGAGCTCCTGCGCGCTCGAGAGCGCGGAGGAGGCCTGCATGCGGACGGAGGCGTCCGGATCCTTGAGCGCCCGCAGGAGCTCCGGGAGCGCGGCCTCCTCCCGCAGGCCGATGGCCTTCAAGGCGGAGGCCGCGCTCTCACGGGGCCCGGGAACGGGATCCCGGAGCAGTCCGAGAAGCGCCGCGACCGCGGTCCGGTCCCCGGCGCGAAGCTCTCCAAGGGCTTTGGCCGCGGCCGTCCGGACGTAGGGTTCGGGGTCATCGAGGGCGCCGACGAGGGCCCCGCAGACCCGGGGCTCGCGGCGGCCGAGCCTGCCGAGCGCCGAGGCCGACTCCATGCGCACGTAGGTGTCCGCGTCGAGCAGGCTCTTAAGGAGGCGGGGCAGGGACTTCCCGGCGGCGCCGCGCAGGCGTCCCAAAGCCCTGGCGGCGCTCATGCGGACGTACGAATCCTCGTCGTTCAAGGACCCGATGAGGCCCGCGGCGCATGCCTGCGCGGGGGCGCCCAGCTTCCCCAGCGCGTCGGCGGCGGCCATGCGGACATCCGGATGCCGGTCGCGCAGCGAGCGGCATAGGGCCTTGGTGACCGGAGGATCGCCCCAGCCCAAGGCTCCAAGGGCCCCGGCGGCCCGGAGGCGGACGAAGGAGTCCCCGTCGCTCAGGGTCCGGATCAGTCCGCCGAGCGCCGGCCTGGCCGCCTCCTCCATCCTGCCCAGCGCCGCCGCCGCGTTCTCCCGGATGCGTGGGTCCTCGTCGCCCAAGGAGCGGAGGAGGTCCGGCGCCGCCGCGGCCGCCTCCGGACCCATGCATTCGAGAGCCCAGACCGCGTGCATGCGGACGCTCTGATGCCCGTCGCGCAGGGCTGCGATGAGGGCGGGGACGGCGATTCTCGCCCGGGGTCCGATCTTCCCGAGCGCTTGCGCGGCCGCCGCCCGGAGTTCAGGGTCCGCGTCCTCCAGAGCGCGTCCGAGGCGGGGCGCGGCCGTCTCCGCCCCTGCCCTCAGATCCCCGAGGGCTTCGACGGCCCGCAGGCGGACCGCCGGATCGCGGTCCTCCAGGCCTCTGAGGAGTTCCTCGGGAACTTGAGCTTCACAGAGGCCGGCGGCGAGGAAGGCGGCCAGCACCCGGGCGAGGAGGACACGGACCGGGGAGGCCATCAGAAAACCTCTCCCGCGTGGAACTGCTCCAAGAAACGGCCGAATGGAAGGCATCTCATCGGGGCAAGGGAAGCTCCACGCGGACCTCGGCGCCTTCCCCGGGCCGGGAGACCAAGCGGAAAGTCCCCCCCAAGAGTTCGGCGCGCTCGCGCATGCTCAGCAGGCCGAGGGAGCCGTTCTGCGCTTTCCCCGGGTCGAATCCGATCCCCTGGTCCTTGACAAATATCTCGAGCCGGGCGGCCGAGGGGCCGCCGGCGGCGACGCGCAGGCTCACGCGGCATTTCTTCGTGCGCGCGTGCTTGGCCGCGTTGGCGAGGGCCTCTTGAAGGATGCGGTAGGCGTTCTCTTGAACGGAGGACGGGAGCTTCGCGGCGCCCAGGTCGAGCTCGGTCTCGAGTTCGATGCCCGTCTTCGAGCGGTATTCCTCCAGGAGGCTCAAGACGGCCTCCTTGAGCCCCATCTCGTCGAGGATGCGGGGGCGCAGTCCCGACGAGATATCGCGCATCCTCTCCAGGGCCTTCCGG
>CAYWAR010000108.1:0-7670 GCA_964455765.1 uncultured Elusimicrobia bacterium | reverse complement strand
GATGTATTTCGAGTCGTCGTAGTCGCGCGAGGAGAACTTCTTCTTCTCGGCCGCCCCGGCGCTCAGGGCGAGGGCCAGGACGACGGCCGCCATCGCGGATCGATTCATGGTCTAAGTATAGCCGGGCAGGCCCGAATCATCAATAGCCTGCATGTTTCAATCCGCCCCGCAGGCCCGGGGCCCGTTCAAAGGCGGACGCGAAGGAGGTCCGAGGCCTTGCGCTCGTTGCGGCGCAGGCGCATCCGGGAGAGGGTCCGCTCCGACTCGCGGGTCAGATGCGTCAGGAGCACGCGCTTGGCCCCCGACGCCCTCCCCAGGGCCAGGGCCTGGGCCGCGCTCAGATGAGCCAGGTCCGAGCGCTCCTTATCCAAGGAGCACTCGACGGCGAAGAGTCCGGTCCCGCGGGCGAAACCCGCCAACCCGCCGTCGAACCCCGTGTCCCCGGAATAGCAGAGGCTCCCCTCGGAGGAGTCGAAACGGAAGGCCAGGGCTTGCGTGGAGTGGGGCACCTCCCGGCAGCGCACGGCCCAGCCCGGGCCGCGGACCACCGCGCCGCCCTCGAGCTCCTCGAGCTCGATGCGGTAGCCCCGGGGGTTGAGCCAGGGATGATGGGCGCGGCGCAGGCGCTCGAAGAAACCCCTAAACCCCCTCGGGCCGTAGAGGCGCAGGAGGGCCGTGCGGCGGGGCTCGGCGTAGCGGTAGCGGAAGAGCAGGGCCGGAAGGTCGCCGACATGGTCCGGGTGCCTGTGGCTCAGGAAGACGCGGCTCACGCTCTCGGGCGGCGTGCCCGAGCGGGCGAGCTGGGTCAGGGCGCCGAAGCCCAGGTCGAAGAGGAGCGTCTCCCGCTTAAGGACGAGGGCGTAGCCCGCCGGGTTGCGGGCATTCTTTCCCAGCGCCGCGCAAAGCGAGCCGGACCCCAGGACGATGAAATCCATCAGGGCCGCTTCCGCTTGGAGGAGGCGACTTCCACCACCTTCACCTTGAAGGTCAAGGTCTTTCCGGAAAGGGGATGGTTGAAGTCCAGCATGACCTGGCCGTCGCGGACGGCGAGCACCCTGGCCTTGACGAGACGCCCCCCCCGCAGGCCCTGCACGCTCATCCCCTTGCGCAGCCTGCGCCCCTGGGCGCCGAACCTCTCCAGCGGAACGTTCTGGACGGCTTCCGGGTCGAAGAGGCCGTAGCCCTTCTCGGCGGGGACGCTGAGCGTCTTCTCCTCCCCTTCCTTCATGCCGAGGAGCTGCTCCTCGAGCCCCGCGATCAGCTTCCCCGAACCCTGCCGGTACTCCATCGGCTCCCTCTTCAAGGTGGAGTCGAGGACCGTCCCGCCGGCCGACACGGTGTAGTGGACCTTGACCGTAGTGCCCTTGCGCACGCGCTTCTCCTTCGACCCGAACCAGCCGCAGCCGGAAAAAAGGACGGCGCAGAGCCCGACCAGTACAAGGCGGTTCACTTTTCTTCCCGGAACCACCGGTTGACCTTCGCCCTGAGTTCCTCGCGTTGGGCGCTCTGGAAGGGGCCCAGGCCTTCCTTGAGCCGGGCCAGCCCCTCGCGGTCCCGAAGCGCCCGCGCGGCGCGGCATACGCGCCCCGGGTAGAGGCGCTCGCCGGCCAGGCAATAGCGCCCCTCGGCCCTCCACTTGACGCCGTCGAGGCCGGCCCCATGCAGGGAGAGAATGTCCTCGATCTCCTGGAGCCGAACGGTTTCCGGAGGATGTTCCAAAAAGTCCTCCACCGCGCCGTAGAAAGCGTAGGGGTCCTCGGAATAGAGCACCAGGTGCCGGGCCAGGAAATCGAGCGGAGTCCTGGGCTCACGCCAGCGGGGCAGAGGCGGCAAGCCGGCGCGCAGGGCGGCGGCATCCACGCTGGAGCGGGCCCGCAGGAAGCGGCGGGCCTCCTCGCAGGCCCCGCGCAGGCTCTTGGAGAATTCCGGGGAGAGGGCGGCTTTCTCCACCGCGTACTCGATCGCCGCCTGATGGAGGGCCTGCTCCTCCTCCATGAGCGGGAAAGGGGACCGGATCAACGCCCTGCGCCTCTCCCGCACGAAGAACAGCTCGAATTCCAGGGCGGTCAGCTTGGGCGCGATCTCGGAGTCCACCAGCAAGCCGGGCCTGTCCTCCGAAATGAATCGGACGGGTCCCAAGCCGGTACGGGCCCTCTCCAGCACCGGGAGCTCGGCGGTCTGCACGAGCAGCCTGCGGCCGGAGGGCGTCGCGGAGAGCTCCTCATCGACGAGCCGGAGGGCGTCCTGGAGTTTGGGAGACGGGGTGCGCGGGGACCCGGGGTCGGCCGGCGCCGGGGCGGGGGCGGAGGCGGACTCCTCCCGCGGGGACTCGGCGGCCGAGCCCGGCCCGCGCCAAAGACCGGGGATGAGGAGGAGAGATAGGGCCGCGACCCGGAGCCGCGCCGAGGTCAAAACAGCGGCATCCTGAGACAGCACACCGAGGCCCCCGATTTTAGGAACTCCGAGGTGTCCACCTCCAAGGCGTTGAGCCCGAGCGCCTTGAGGTGCCGTATGGCGTTGACCGCCCCCTTCTGGATGATCGCGGTGCCGGAGTCGATCACCGCCGCGTTGCAGGGAAGCTTCGTGACGGCTTCCCGCTCGCCCGCGGCCAGGACCACCGGGAACATCCGCAGGATCATCTCCAGGCTCTCCGGGGAGAAGGCCGGGGGATAGATGAGCACGGCCTCCTGGGTCAAGGGGCAGAAGCAGGTGTGCAGGTGATAGAACCTCTCGTTGACGAGCTTGAGGAGGATGACCGGAGCCTCTAAGGCCTCGGCCACCTGCCCGTAGACCTCCGCGTCCGTGCGGAAGCCGTAGCCACCCCACAAGAGCCTCTTGCCCGGATGCCAGAGGCAGTCTCCCATGCCCTCGAAGGTCATGGCGGGGTCCTTGAGGCGGGCGATGCGGTATTGCTCGGAGACGAACCACTTTTCGAAATGGGCCACCTCGCCGCGGCGCGCGGGATGGCGCATGTGGCCGAGCAGACAGACTTTCTCCATGCGCGAGGTCAGGCCCACCAGCGTCTGCGTCGCGGAGAACACCATGTCCTCGAAACCGGAGACCGGCTCCATCGTGCGGACTTTCTTGCCCAGCTTCTCGAATGCCGCCTTGACCGATTCCCATTGCGCCCGCGCCAGGTTCCGGTCCACGCGGCCGATGTTCTCCGCCATGATGGGATTGCGCGCCTCGGAGACGTCGTAGTAGTCCGGCGGGCACATCAGCACGGAATTGAAAGGCGGCATGGAGGGGCAGTTCTTGGCGGAGAAGCCCTTCAAGTCGCCGACCTGCGAATAGATGCGGGTGTTCATAAGAGTGTCGAAAGGACTATACCAAAATAAATCGAGGTCATAGGAAGTTGGCTCGGCCGAAAGCGCGCGCGAGCTCTCCGAGCGTCATCCCGCGCTCGTCCAAGGCTCCGTCCAGGAGCCGTGAGACGAGGAAACCGGCTCCGCGGCCCTCCCGCCTGAGCAGGCACGGCTCCCCGAAGCGCGGAGCCGGGTCCCGTTCCGGGCCGTGGCGAAGAGGCAGGAGCAGGATATCCGTGCCCGATCCGGCGACGCGGCCGGCCAGGATGCGCAGGAGACGCTCGCGATAGGGCGTCTCGCGCGCGAACTCGCCCTCGAAAGCGGCCGCGCGCGCGATGGCCTCGGGCGCCGGGAAACCCAGGCCCTCGGCGCACGCCTCGAGGGCCGTCCGCGCTTCGGGTCCCAGGACGCCCTTCTCCGTCCGCTCCAGGGACGGCTCCTCCCCGGAAGTCCTCGTCAGCGTCTCCATGACCCAGGCTTCCATCATCCTCCAGACGCTGCGCCGAAGCGCCCCGCCCACGGCGGGAGAACGGCAGAAGGCGGCGAAATCCCCGCTGTGCTCTGCGAGGCGGGAGAACGCGGCCAAGGGAGCGATCCCGGGCCTGCCCCGCCTCAACTCCCCCAGGAACTCCCGGACCGCGTAGAGGACCCGGGCCGTCGTCGGCACTCCTCCGGCCAGGACCATTCCGATCTCCCCTCCGCGGCCCAGCGCGGAGCACAGACGCGTCGCCGCGGAAGTCCAGGAGGCATGCCCCAGTATGCGGTGCTCCAAGGCTCCCCGCAGGTGCGCCTGCCTGTCGAGGCCGATGTGGAAATCCCCCATGAAGCCGGCGTAGAGCCCTTCCTGCACGGTGGGCTGCGTGTCCAAGGCATACGGGTCGATGGCGACCAGAAAGCGCGGATTCCCCCCGGGCCGCAGATGAGAGAGCGCCAAGAGGGTGTGGCGCACCAGCTCGATATTGAGGTAGAAGAGCTCGCCCAGCACCGGGGGATGGGAGACCAGGCAGAGCACGGCCGTGCGCCGCCCCCGCGATCGAGCCAGCAGTTCCCGCGCCTGCGAAAGCCCCGGACTCCCCGGGTCGAAGGGGAATCCCGGCTTCCCGGACACCCGGGGCATCGCGAACTCATGGACGGCCAGGGCGCGAGCCGGCCCGGCCCAGCGCAGGAGAGCGGCGATGGCGCGCCCGGCGGCCGCGGCGGCCGGGAAGAGGAGCCCCCGCGCCCAGCGGGTCTTGCGCGGCAGCCGGTCCCAGAGGCGCTCATGATCGGCCCGCGCGAGTATGGCGAGCAGATCGTCGAAGCGCCCGGTGGGCGGGAACTCCCCGGTCCAAGGTCCGATGGCCATGATGTTGTCTTGCCTCGCTCTCTCTCCCGTGTGACAAGGTTAGTATATTCGGATAATCCCACGCCCACAATGCCCCCCTTTGAGGTAAAATGACCCATAGGAACACATAGCGGCATGGAAAAGACGATCCGCGTCCTCAAGGAAGCGGTCCCGACCGAATACGGCCGGCAAAAGATGAAAGTCGTGGGAATCGAGCATCTCCTGGCCATCATGGCGAGCGTCGGCCGACCTAAGGACCGGGCGCGGATCGCCCAGGCCATGGAAACCGCCAAACCCGACCTCAAGCGGCTGAGCGCGATACTCGCCCGCCACGGCCTGCTCAAAAGATGGAAATCGCTCCTCGGAGGAGCATGACCCGGAGGAATGCGGCCTGGACCCTGGCCCAACGGCTTTTCGAGGCGAAACGCCGCCGTCGGCGGAAACTGGCGAAATTGCCTTTCGAGGAGAAAATAGCCGTCGTCATCCGGATGCAGGAGATCGAGAACGGCATTCGCCGCGCCGGCGGCCGGAACCCGCGCCCGGCCTGGAGCGCCTGAACCCGAGAAATGCCCGGGCGAAAACATCTCCTCCAGCTGGCCTTGCTCCTCCTTCCCTTGACGGTGCGAGCCCAAGCCCCCGCCCCCTTCGCGAGCGGAGAACAGCCGCGCTCCGAGGACGGCGGCCCCTTGGCCGCCGTCCAAGACCCCCGCATCCTATCGAAAAGCCGGGCGCTGGACATCGAAGCCGTGGACCTGGCCGCCGGCGACCTCGACGGGGACGGCGGACTTGAGCTCATCCTGGCCGGGAAAGACACCGTGCAGGCGTACGCCTTGAAGGACGGGGATTTGCGCCTGCTCTCCCATTACAAGGACAGCGCCACCGCGGTGCAATTCCTCTCCGTGGACGCGGCCGACCTCGACGGGAACGGCCGCGCCGAGGTCTTCGTCTCGCAGAACAACAGGTTCTTCGGACGCCTGGAGTCCTTCGTCCTGGTCCTGGACTCGGGGTCCCTGGTCCGCGCGGCGTCCCTGCCCTGGCTCCTCCGCGGTTTCCACGACGCGGGCGGCGTTTCGCTGGCGGCTCAGCAAGTGCTCGCCGACTCCTCCTTTCCCTTCTCCTCCATACGCCGCCTGGCTTTCTCCCAGGGACGCTATGTCCAGTCCGACCCGCCCCTCCAGGTCAAGCGCCTGGACTGGCTCTACGGCTTCGCGCTCTCGCGCCGGGACCGGGAACCGGTGGCTCTCCTGACCAACGCGGCCCAGCGCATACGCGTGCAGTCCCTCAAGGAGGCTTGGACCTCGCGTGAAAGCTACGGGCAGACCGCCAACCGCTCGCGCTGGCAGGAGAGGACCCTCCTCTTCCATCCCCGCCTCCTGACGACGGAGGGGCCGCAGGGACTGCAGGGCGTCCATGTCATGCGCGCCATCCCCCGCTTCGGGGTCCTGGCCGAATCCCAAGGCCTCTACTCCAGGTCGGAACTCCATCATCTCCGTTTCAACGGGTCCGGCCTGGAGCCCGCCTGGACGGTGGAACTGCCGGGCTACTCCCCGGGACTCGCGGAGCTCGCCGGCGGACCCGGGCGCGAAGCCGCCCTGCTCGTCGCCGTGGTATCGGCCGAGGGCAAGACCTCGGTCTGGACAATCAGAAGATAGTGCCCTCGAAAAAGAAGGGGTCTTCGACGGGCTGGCTGCTGGCGGCCGCCGCGTTCCTCGGCGGCGTCACGGTTCTCGGCCTTTACGCGGAGCGGCTCATCGCCCCGCTCCTGCAGGGCGACTTGACCGGGCCCTATCCCACGCGCATCTATTCGGCTCCGGTGCGTCTGCGTCCCGGCCTGCCCTTAGGCGAAAAGGAGCTCCTGCGCCGCCTCGAGCGCCTCAACTACCGGGAGACCGCCTCCCTCCCCTCCAAGGCCGGGGAGTATCGGGCCGCGGGCTCCTCCATCGAGGTCTTCCTCCGGGATTTCCAGCACCCTTTCCAGCGCTCGAGCCCGGGGCGGATCTCCTTGGAGCTCCAAGACGGACTGATCCGTTCCCTGCGCCTGGAGACGGCCCGCGCCCTGCCCGAGGACCGCTTCCTCCCCCTGGTGGAAGCCTCCCTGGAGCCCGAGCTCCTCTATGAGATATCCGGGGAGCACCGCGTGCGGCGTGAGCCCCTCAAGGCCTCCGAGATCCCCAAGACCATGCTCGACGCGGTCGTGGCCATCGAGGACAGGCGTTTTCGCGCCCATCACGGCGTGGACCCGCGCGGCATGCTCCGGGCCGCGTGGAAGAACGCGCGCGAGGGCCGCATCGCGCAGGGCGGAAGCACGCTGACCCAGCAGTTGGCCCGGGCCCTCTTCCTCTCCCCCCGCCGGACCTTCTCGCGCAAGACCAAGGAGATACTCTGCGCCCTCTATCTGGACGCCCGCTTCTCCAAGGACGAGCTGCTGCGCCTCTACCTGGACACGGTGTACTTCGGCCAGGACGGCCCGGTCGGCATCCTAGGCTTGAACGCGGCCGCCCGGCACTTCTTCGACAAGGAGCCCGCCAAGCTCGCGCTCCCCGAGTCCGCCCTGTTGGCCGGCCTGCTCCGCTCCCCCTACGGCTACGATCCTTTCCGCGACCCCGGGGCCGCGCTCGACCGGCGGGCCCTCGTGCTCGCGGCCATGCGCCGGGAAGGCATGCTCACCCGCGAGGAGGCCGCGCGCGCTTCCTCCGCGCCCTTGGGCGTGACGCGCTTGGGACACCCCGGCCGCAAGAGCGCGGACTACCCCGTCGCCTTCGTCCAGCGCCAGCTCGAGCGGCGCTACGGCGACGAGGCCCTGCTCACACGGGGCCTGACCATCCACACCACCTTCGACCCCTGGCTCCAGGAACTTGCCCGCGAGTCGGTGAGGAGCGCCCCACAGCAGGCGGCGCTCGTCGCGCTGGAGCCCCGCACCGGCGCGGTGCTCGCCCTGGTCGGGGGAAAGGACTTCGCCGCCGCCCCCTTCGACAGGGCGTCGCTTGGACGCCGCCAGCCCGGCTCCGCCTTCAAGCCCTTCGTCTACGGCGCGGCGCTCT
>CAYWAR010000107.1:903-7684 GCA_964455765.1 uncultured Elusimicrobia bacterium | reverse complement strand
GGGCCACGTGCCGTCCGGGTTCGTTTCAATCGCGGCTGCGGGGACGATGTTCGTCCAAGTCGACGCGCTCGTTTCCTTGAATTGGAACAAAATCCGCCCCGACCGGGCGATGTCGCCCAGGACCAGCTCCGCCATCACGGTCAAGCGGTTGCCCTTGACCCTCTTTCCCCCGTTGGGGGCCTTGACGGCCGCCTTGACCCCCGCGAGGTTCGCCAGGGAGGCCCCCGTTGCGAGGACGCGGGTGTTTTTCTCCTCGATCCCGCACCGGTTCATGACCCGCATCCCGAAACGATACGCGGCACTGGAGGCCAGGACCACGGTGACATAGTCCGTCGCCCAGGGACCCAGGGTCACGAGGGGGGCCGAATAATCCATCCTGCCGGTCCCGCCGTCGTAATAAAGGTGGTGATAGAGGATCCCGGGGGAAGAAGAGCTGTTCCAGGAGAGCGCGATCCTGTTCCCCGGCAGGGAATCGGCGGAAAGCTCGCTGACGGCCTCCGAAGTTGAAGCCATGGTCACGAATGAAACGGCGTTGTCGTAGGCGGTGGGAATGCCGTCCCCGTTCTTGTTTCGGAGCTTGTAGTAATAAGTCGTGCAGAACTCAAGGCCGGCGTCCGTATAGGCCGTCGCGGCTCCAACGTTGATCTCGCCGTACAGTTTAAAATCCTCATAGGACGACTTCCATAACTCAGCGGCCGTCCATGCTGGATTGGCGCCGAGCTGCCAGCTGATGGTCGCGCTGGTCAATCTGATGGCCGCGACCGCAGTTCCGGAAGGAGGAGCGGCCGTCGTGTAGAACGTGGCCGCATCCGAGAGAGTCCCCTGCCCGCTCTCATTCGTCCCGGCCACCATGATCCCGTAGGAGGTGTTTGTCTCCAGGTACATCTGGATGAAGGAATTGGTCGGCGGAGCCCCGATAGCGGTCGCGGTACTGCCCGCCGGATATACTTTATAGCCGCGCGCGTATGAGGCGGCGCCCCATGTCCATGAAATGGAGGACACCCCGAGCGGAGCCCCCACGGGAATTCCCGCCTGCCCGGGAGGAGGGGGCCATGTCGTCGTTGAAACCGGCGCGTCGAAGGAGGAAGGAGTCCCAGCTTTGTTTTTTGCGCGCACCTTGAAGTAGTAAGTCGTGATCGGCGACAGCCCCTCGGCCAAATAGGCGCTGCTGGATACGGAAACAATGGTCGGCGCGTCGAAAGAAGGCGCGAAATCCGTCCACAGCTCGTAATCGGTCCCAGGTTCCGGGTTGTTATTGGGCAGCCAATCCAGTCGGGCGGATATGCTGCTTATGGAAACGAATGAAGTCAAAAGAGGCGAGTTCGCCAGCGTGAAGGTGGAGCCAAGATCAACGAAAGCGCTGCTGCCCGAGGTTCCGACCGCTCCGACCTGAAAAGAGTAAATGCTGTTGGGAGCCAAGGCCTGCCCCGCCCCTCCGGAGCCGAACAGGATGGAAAAGTTGCGAGTCGTGGAGCTGAAGTTTATCGTCGTGAAATTATCCGTTGAAATCCGCGCCGTGTGCCAAGTCCCCGTTCCGTTGCCGCCGTCGGCCCAGTTCACCGTGACGCTTGCGGCGCTCACGTCCGCGAAGGGCGTCGCCGTCTGCCTGGGGGCCATCACCAGGGTCGTGGTCGAGGGCAGATTCACATAAGCCGTATAGCTTCCGTCGTTGCCCAGCGCCCGCGCCTGGAAATCGTAGCTCGTATTTCCCGTAAGCCCCTCAAAAGCGGCGTGCGCGTTCAATGTTCTGCTCGATGCGTTGAAGGTGGCGAAGGCGTCCGTGGAGATGCGCGCCTCATAGAGCGTCGCCGGGGAGTTGCCGTTGGCCCCCCACCGCGCCGTGACGCTGGAGGCCCACACCAAGGGGTCCGCGGACGCGGGCGCGGGCGCCAGGGTCGAAGTGGCCGAAGCAGCCGCGAAGGCGGTCGCCGCGTTGTCATGGTTGAACGCCCGCGCGCGAAGGTAGTGCGTGGCATTCGACCCCAGCCCGAGGAAACCCGCCGTGGTTCCCAATGTCCGGCTCGATGCGTTCACCGTGGCGAAGCCGTCGGTCGAGGCCTGGGCCTCGTAAAGAGTATCCCCGGGATTGCCGTTCGCCCCCCAGGATAGCGTCACCGACGACAGTCCCACTGCCGATACAACGGCCGCGAGCGGCGCGTTGGCCAAGGTCGAGGTGGAGCCCAGCGCCGTGAAAGGGCCGGCGGCCGCGGAGGACACGCGGGCATAATAGGACGTGTTAGGCGAGAGCCCCGCGAAGCCGGCAAGGAGGTTCAAGGTCTGGGAGCTGATGTTTCCGGAGAAGGCGTTGGGAAACGGTTCGGTCGAGAGCTCGGCATAGTACGCGGTTCCCGGCGGGAAATCCGAGTTCCAACCCACCGTCAAGTCCTGGGGGCCTATGCCGCTGAAGAGCGGATACGCTGGAATCAAGGAATAGGGGGCGAGCGGCGGGAATTCAATATCGTCTATCCAGGCGGTGTCGGATCCGACGCTATAAATCTCATCCTTGTAGTACCACCATGTAAAGGTATGGGTGCCGGGTGAAGGGACCGCGAAGGAGACTTGGCCCCAGGGGACCTCCCCGCTCCAGGAGGCTGAAAGCGTCGTATCAACGTAAAAATACAAGAAATCCCAGCCCTGCTCGCTGGAGATCTTGCGGGAAAAAGTGACGTTCCCGGATGCCGCGAGATTCAAGGTAAGGCGGAGCCAGCTTCCCTGGTTCTCGGCGACGACTCCCGCCCGGGTGGAGAAGGCGCCGGACTTTTTTTCAGTTCCGGTAGCAAGCCAGGGCGCGGTGCCGCCCGATATCCAGTTGAATTTCTTCAGCCCCCCGCTTTCAAAGTCCTCGTCGTAACCCTTCGGCAGGGAGAATGTTCCGTTGGATACGGGACTCCATAGCCCCGAATGATCCGCGGTAAAGAGGCGGAAATAATACGTATCCTCGCCCGCGAGCCCGCTGAACAAATAGGACATGGCCGCTCCGGGGTTGACCCCTGAAGTGGCGATGTCCACCCTGAAACGCGTGGCCGTGGCGGGCGAGGTGGCGATCAAGGCCGAAAAATCCGCGCTGAGGGAGGAGTAGAATATCCTGAACGTCCCCGGGTTCAAGGCCGCGGAATTGCCGTCGTCGCCCACGCTGCTCCAGGAAAGGAGTATCGTCCCGGCCCTGGCGCCGCCCGCCGCCGAGAGGTCCCCGGTCGCGGCCGGAGGCGCCTCGATATGCACGGTCGCGCCGTTGGATACCGAGCTCCGGTTGCCCGCGAAATCCGCGGTGAAGACCCGGGCATAATAAGTCGCGCCCTGGGCCAGTCCCGTCTGGGTCAGGATATTTCGCGACCCCGGGGGCCCTGAGGCCGGGAGATCTAATCTCGCAAGGGAGGAGGTAGGCAGGGAGGCGTAGCCCAGGCCGCCCATGTCCGCGGCCAGGCTGGAATAGAATACCCGGAATGTCCCGCCGCTCAAGATCCCGCTACCCCCGTCATTCCCGGGAGCGGTCCAGGCCAATTCGATCCCTCCGTCCACATTCAGGCCGGAAAGGCTGCTCACCGCCGAAGGGGCGACTGTATCCACGACCACGCCGTCCGTGGCCATGAGCCGCGCGAACATGACCGGAGCCGCGGAAGACAGGGTGATCGCGGAGTCGTGCCTGGAAAGGATAGTGTCCGAATTATTGCCCGCGGAGATGCCCACCGTCGGCGTCAGGCCGGTATTCCCGGGCCCGTACAAAAACAGGATGCGGCCATCCGCGAAAAGCTTGACCGCGAATTCCACGGGCTTGGCCCCGGAATACGTCTGCCCTTTCCATCGGATCGCAACATAGGACGGCGTTTCCTCGATGAAGATGTCCCCACCCGTGGAATCTGTCTGCAGGTCATCCCAGAGCGGGGCGATCATGGCCCGGGAAGCCAACTCGGTCGTAGCGTTTCCGTAGACCGAACCGCCCAAAGTGAAATCCAGCCTCCCGTTGGAGTCCACATAGACCGAAGAGCGGTTTTGGCCGTGGAACGGGAAGGCAAAAGGAAGGGCATAGAGCCAGGCGGCATCGTCCGCCCTCCAGCCCCGCGCCGTCCCAGCCGATGAGAACGCCTCGGGACCGGGATATTCCAGGTACCGCGTGGCCGCTCCGATCATGCCGGTCCCGTTCTCCGCCCGGACCGCCACATAATAGGTCGTGCCATGAATCAGGCTCAAGCCCGGCCGGGAAAAGTTGGCGGCAAGGCCGTTGTCCGTCCAATTGAGCGTCTCGGTCGCCCCGGGAGAGAGTCCGATTGCGTACCAGTAGCGGCTCATACCTGATTCAGGATCTGAGGCCGTGTCCCAATTGGCCTCGATAACTGAGGCGGAGGCCTGGACGGCGATATCCGCCCCCGTCCCATCCCGTATCCCGCCGGAAAATACGGGTGGGGTCGCATCCGCGGGGTTTATGGAGAGGCTGGCTTGGTTGGAGGTCGGACTCCAGTTGAGAGCCTCGTCCGCTGTGAATACCTTGAAGTAGTAAAGCCCGGTGGCCAGCCCACCGAGCAGATGAGCCCGCGCGCTGGCGGGACTCACCCCGGAAGTCGCGATGTCCACCCTAAACCTCGTGCCGGTGGCGGTAGCCGTGGCTACCACAACAGAAATGTCCGCAGAAACAGTCGAGAAAAAGACGCGGAAAGTCCCGGGACTTAAAGCCCCGGTTGAACCGTCGTCTCCCGGCGCGGACCAGGAGAGCTTGATCTCCCCGGGATTCGCGGTCCCGGAGGCCGCAAGGTCCGCCACCGCGGCCGGGGCCGTGACGTCGGCGGGAACGACAAAAGGCTGCGTGGATGCCTGGTTGGAGGCCTGGCTCCAGTTGGGCGCCTCATCCGCCGTGAACAGCCTCAAGTAGTAAAGGCCCGCGCTCAACCCTGTCAGAACGTGAGCCCGCGCGCTTCCGGGACTCACCCCTGCGGTTGCAAGGTCCACCCGGAAGCGCGTGTTGGTGGCGGAAGCTGCGGCGTCCACCCCGGAAATATCCCCAGAAACCGTCGAATAAAAGAGGCGGAAAATCCCGGGACTTAAAGCCCCCGCTGAGCCGTCGTCTCCCGGCGCTGACCACGAAAGCTTGATCTCCCCGGAGTTCGCGGCCGCGATCGCGGTAAGGTTCGTTACTGCGGCCGGAGCCGTGATGTCCGCGACGTCGGCCGACGCCTGATTGGAGGCCGCGCTCCAGTTAGGCTTCTCATCCGCGGTAAAAATTTTAAGGTAATAAAATCCCTGGCCCAGGCCCGTGAGGAGGTGCGTCCACGCTCTGCCCGGACTTGCCCCCGAGGTTGTGAGGTCCACACGGAACCTCGTGTTGGTGGCGGAAGCCGCGGCGTCCACCCCGGAAATATCGCCCGCAACCGTCGAATAAAAGAGGCGGAAAGTCCCCGTACTTAAAGCCCCCGCTGAGCCGTCATCGCCCGGCGCGGTCCAAGAAAGCTTGATCTCCCAAGGGTTCGCGGTCGCGACCGCGCTCAGGTTCGTCACCGCGGCCGGAGCCGTGATGTCCGCGACGTCGGCGGACGCTTGGTTGGAGGCCAGGCTCCAGTTGGGCTTCTCGTCCGCGGTAAACATCCTCAAATAGTAAAGGCCCGAGCCCAACCCCGTGAGGAGGTGAACCCGCGCGCTGCCCGGACCCACCCCCGCGGTCGCGATGTCGAGCCTGTACCTTGTGCCGGTGACGGAGGCCGCGACGCTCACCCCGGAAATATCCTCGGCCACGGTCGAGTAAAAAATGCGGAAGGTTCCCGGATTGAGCGCCCCGACTGAGCCGTCGTCGCCGGGAGCCGACCAGGTCAGTTTGATCTCGCCGGTGGTCCCGGTCGCGGCGAGGTTCGTCACCGCCGCCGGAGCGGCGACATCCGCGGATGTCTCGGAGGCCAAGTTGGAGCCCTGGCCCCAATTAGGGGACTCATCCGCAGCAAACAACTTGAGGTAGTAAAACCCCGGGCTCAAACCCGTAAGCTGATAGGTCCGCCTGCTTCCCGGGCTCACCCCCGAGGTCGCGATGTCCACTTTGAACCTCGTGGCGGTGGCGGAGGCCGATGCGTCGACCCCGGAAATATCCCCGAAAACCATCGAGTAGAATAGCCGGAATGTCCCGGGATTAAGCGCCCCGGTCGAGCCGTCGTCGCCGGGGGCCGACCACTCTATCCCAAGCTCGCCCTCCCTGCCGACGATCGCATAGGCGGTCAAATCCGCGACAGCTCCCGGCGGGCGGGTGTCGGGAACATCCTTTACCTCAATACTGTTTGACAAGCTTGAGTTGCCGGCCTTGTCGACCGCATTAAAGTGGACATGATAACACCACCCCGGCACCAGTCCCTGGAGCTCATGAGCTCTCAATAGTCCGGGGCTTCCGCCTGTAGTGGCGATGTTCACAAAAAAATTTCCACCATCTCGCGATCCAAAGCAATTAGTCTTCCAATAGACGATACTGTAGGAGCCGGGACTCAGCGGCCCGGCCGCGCCGTCATCGCCCGGCTGGCTCCAAGTCAGGAGAACGCGGCCATGGGAAGTGTATGTTGAGGCCGCCAGGTCCGTCACCGCCGAAGGCGCTACCGTGTCAACAACGACCCCGTCCGAGGCATGGCCCTGCCTGAAGAGCACGGAAGCCGCGGAGCTTAGATTCGTGCGGCTGTCGTATTTCGAAATAGTGTACCTTGAGTTGTCTCCGGCAGATAGGCCGATAGTCGGGGCGACACCCGAGAGCGAGTTGGTGCCGCCATACTGGAACTCGATATCCCCGTTTGAGAAAAGCTTGGCCGCGAAATCCACGCCC
>CAYWAR010000107.1:0-893 GCA_964455765.1 uncultured Elusimicrobia bacterium | reverse complement strand
GACCCGCCGAGTATTGCTGGCCTTTCCAGCGGATGGTGACATAAGAAGCCGCCTGCTCCACGAAGATATCACCGGCAATCAGGTTGGTCTGCAAGTCCTTCCAAAGCGGTGCGATCATGACGCGTGATTTCAACTCCGCCGTGCTGTTGGAGTAATCCAGGGCCGCTGAGGCAAAATCCAGCATCCCGTTGTCGTGCACATAGACGGCAGTCCGATTAACCCCATAGAACGGAAAAGGAAACGGCAAATTGAGCAGCCACGATCTTTCGTCGCCCCTCCAATTCATGGCTGTCCCCGCGGCGGCAAATGAAGCCGTGCTGGCCAACTCAGAATAATTGGGCCCTCGGCCGATCAGCCCGTTATTGTTCTCCGCGCGGACCGCGACATAGTAGGTGGTTCCATGGGAGAGAGCGAGTCCCGTGCGGCTCAACGACGTGGCCGCGCCGTTGTCGGTCCAGTCCGCGACCTCCGTGGATCCGGGGGAGGTCCCGACCGCGTACCAGTACCGCCTGATGCCGGAGTCCGGATCATCGGCCGCGTCCCAATTTGCCGCCAGAGTGGCGTTCGACACATCCACATCCGTTCCCGGGCCGTCCCGCACCCCTCCGGAAAACACCGGTGGAGTCACATCCAGGGACACACTCGCCTGGTTGGAGGCCGGGCTCCAGTTGAGCTTCTCGTCCGCGGTAAACATCCTGAAGTAATAGAGGCCCGTGCCCAGCCCCGCGAGGATGTGACCCCGCGCGCTCCCCGAACCCACCCCGGAAGTCGCGATATCCACACGGAACCGCGTGCTTGTCGGGCCCGCGGTGGCCCCCACGCCGGAAATGTCTCCGGCCACGGTCGAGTAGAAGATGCGGAAAGTCCCCGTGAGCGTTCCCGCCGGACCGTCG
>CAYWAR010000106.1:0-7696 GCA_964455765.1 uncultured Elusimicrobia bacterium | reverse complement strand
CATCCTCCAGGACGGCGCCGAGGAAGTGGCCCGGCACATCGGCTACGACTCCATCGGGGGGGAGAGCGGGCCGGTCCGCCTGCCCAGGCCCTGCGAACTCCCGGTGGTCTCGGCCGTCCGGGGAGCGCGCTCCGCTCTCGCGGCCATGGGGTTCTCCGAGGTCGTCAACACCGATTTCCTCTCCGAGCCGGAGCTCGAGTGGTCCGGCGGCCCCCGGGAGGGCGCCGTGGCCCTGGCCAACCCCATCGCCGCGGACCAGGCCTTCCTGAGGACCGGGCTCGTGCCGGGCCTTCTCCGAGCCGCCTCCTATAACGCGAGCCGCGGCCGCGGGGACCTGCGCCTCTTCGAGGTCGGCCGGCGCTATGCCTGGGACGCGGGCCGCGCCGTTCCAGTAAGCGGACGCGGCACCGCGCCCCTTCCGGGGCCGCCAGACGGCGCCGTCGAAGAGCGCACCGTGGCCGCGGCCTTGCTCTGCGGCCGTACCCCCGCCGGACTGCATTGGAGGAACAAGGGCAGGGAAGTGGATTTCCACGACGCCGCCGGGGTCCTTGACGCCCTCCTCGCGCTCTGGCCGGGCTGCGAGACCCGCCGGGAAGGCTCGGGCTTGCCGGCCATGCTTCACCCCAAGGCGGCCGTCGCCGTCCTCATCGAGGGCAAGCCCGCGGGCTTCTGTGGGCTCCTGCACCCGGGCAAGCTGGGCTTCTGGGGCATCCCCGGCCCGGCGGCCGTCCTCTCCCTGGACCTCGACGCGCTCTGCGCCGCCCCCGCGCCCCGAAAAGCGTTCCGGGCTTTCTCTCCCTTCCCATCGGTGGTCCGCGACATCTCCCTGCTCTTCGACTCCTCCTCGGACCATGCGCGCATCGCCGCCGCGGTGCGGGAAGCGGGCGGGGAAGCGCTCTCCTCGGCGGACCTGGCCGACCTTTTCACCGGCACGGGAATCCCCGCGGGCAAGAAGAGCATGACTCTCCGCCTGACTTTTTCCCACATGGAGCGCACGCTGACGGACGCGGAGGTCAACTCCGCGTTGGAGGCGGTGTTGGCCGCGCTCCGAGCCGGGTTCTCGGCCGTCCTGCGGAGCTAATGGAACATCCCAATGACACGATGGTATGGCCCCCCGGACGGAAGCACACCCCCGCGGGGGGTGCGCTGACATGAGAGCAGACCGCCTCAAGGACCTGGAGAACCTGGTCATCGAGGCGGCCAAGCGCCTCAAGAAGCTCCAGGATGAGAACGCCAAGCTCCTCTCCGAGCTCCGCCGCCTCGAGGAGGAGAACGGACGCCAAGAACTCGAGCTGCGCCGCCTGAAAGCTCTGGGCGAGCGGACCCAGCGCGTGCGCTCCAAGCTCGACCGGCTGGTGCAAAAACTGGATAAAGCCGTGGAGGCCTCATGAGTCCTCTTCATAGCGACCGCGTCACCGTGGACGTGCTGGGAAAAGAGCTTACCGTCGAGATCGAGGGCATCACCCCCCTGGAGGCCCCCGTGCTCTCCAAGCACATCGCCGACAAGGCCGATGAGCTCAAGCGCGAGCTCAATCTCCAGGACACCCTCGCCCTGCAGAGATTCCTCATCGTCGAGCTCGCCGCCGAGGTCTATCTCCTCAATTCCAAGATGGAGAACTTCGACCGCGCCGAGGAGAAGGCCATCGAGCGCATGAGCGCGGCGCTGGGCTCCGCTCTCTAAGCAACCCCTGATGCCCGACGCGGAACTCTTCCCCTCCGAGACTCCCATTAAGGACAGGCCTCTGGCGGCCCGGATGGCCCCCCAGCGGCTGGAGGATTTCGCCGGGCAGGAGGAGATCCTCGGCCCGGGCCGGCTGCTGCGCCGGCTCATCGAGGCCGACCGGGTGAGCTCCCTGCTCTTCGCGGGCCCTCCCGGCACCGGGAAGACCGCGCTGGCCCGCCTCATCGCCGCCCGGTCCAAGGCTCGGGTGGAGGAGATGAACGCCGTGGCCGCCGGGGTGGCCGAGATCAAGAAGGCGGTGGAGGCCGCCAAGATGAGGCTCGCCGCGGGCGGGCGCACCCTCCTGCTCATCGACGAGATCCACCACTTCAACCGCACCCAGCAGGACGTGCTCCTGCCCTCCGTCGAGCGCGGGGACGTGATCCTCATCGGCTTGACCACCGAGAACCCGTCCTTCTACGTCAACGCGGCCCTGCTCTCGCGTTTCACGGTCTTCGAGTTCAAGCCTCTCCCGGAAGCCGGCCTAGGGGCCATCCTCGACCACGCGCTCGCCGACCCGGAGCTGGGGCTCGCCTCCTTGCGCCTGGAACTCGACGCCCCGGCCCGGGCGCATCTGCTGCGCAACTCGGGCGGGGACGCCCGCAGGCTGCTCAACGCGCTGGAGCTCGCGGCGCTGAGCACCCCCCCGGAGGAAAGCGGGCGGCGCCTCCTGGACCTGGCCGGAGCCGAGCAGTCCATCCAGAAGCGCAGCGTGCGCTACGACCGCTCCTCCGACGAGCACTACGACCATATCTCGGCCTTCATCAAGTCCATGCGGGGCTCGGACCCCGACGCCGCGCTCTACTGGATGGCCAAGATGCTCGAGGCCGGCGAGGACCCGCGCTTCATCGCTCGGCGCATCCTCATCTGCGCCGCCGAGGACGTGGGGAACGCGGATTTCAGGGCCCTGCTGGTGGCCGATGCGGCCTTCCGCGCGGTCGAGGCGGTGGGCCTTCCGGAGGCGCGCATCCCCCTGGCCCAGGCCGCGGTCTTCATCGCCTGCGCCCCGAAGTCGAACGCCTCCTACTTGGCCGTGGACGCGGCCCTGCGCGAGGTGCGCAAGGGTCCCCGCCGCGAGGTGCCCCTGCACCTGCGCGACGCCGCCCTGGACGCCGAGACCCGCGGCCACGGACAGGGCTACAAATATCCCCACGACTTCCCCGGACACCGCGTGGAGCAGGAATACATGCCCGACCCCCTGCGCTTCTACGCGCCCTCCGACCAGGGCGATGAGAAGCGCATCCGGGAACGGCTCGACTCCCTGCGCGCAAAGAAGTCGTGAGCCCCCGGCCCGCCTCCCCCCATTCGCCTGCGCGCGCCCTCACCGTCACCGAGCTCAACTCCCGGGTGCATGACTTCCTCGAGGGCGCCTTCGCCGAGGTCTGGGTGGAGGGGGAGGTCTCCGACCCCAGGCCCTATCCCTCCGGCCACGTCTATTTCACCCTCAAGGACGAGCAGTCCCAGCTCTCCGCGGTGATGTTCCGCTCCGACTCCGCCCGCCTGCGCTTCTCCCTGGAGCACGGGCTCCTGGTGCTCGCGCGCGGGCGGGTCTCGACCTATCTCAAGCGCGGCCAGGTCCAGCTCGTCGTCTCCGAGGTCGAGCCCAAGGCCGCCGGCGCGCTCCAACTGGCCTTCGAACAGCTCAAGAAGCGCCTGGAGGCGGAAGGGCTCTTCGCCCCGGAGCGCAAGAAGGCGCTCCCCCCCTTCCCGGAGAGGATCGGCATCGTGACCTCGCTGCAAGGCGCGGCCCTGCGCGACATGCTCAGCGTGCTGCGCCGCCGCTTCGAGGGACTGCACATCCGCATACTCCCCGTCCCCGTGCAGGGGGCGGAGGCGGCCCCGCGCATCGCCGAGGCCCTGGAGGACTTCAACGCCCATTTCCCGGACACCCAGGTGCTCCTCGTGGGCCGGGGCGGAGGCTCCCTGGAGGATCTCTGGCCCTTCAACGAGGAGGCCGTGGCCCGGGCCATCGCCGCTTCCAGGATCCCCGTGGTCTCCTGCGTGGGCCATGAGACCGACACGACCATCTCCGATTTCGCCGCCGACCTGCGCGCGCCGACCCCCTCGGCCGCGGCCGAGCTCGTGGTCCAGGACCGGGCCTCCCTGCGCGAGCGGATCGAGGGCCTGCGCGAAAGGCTCCTTCTGGGCGCGCAGGGCGTGTTCCGCTCCCTTTCCGAGCGCCTGCGCTCGGCCCGGTCCTCGCCCGCCTTGCGCGACCCGCGGCGGATCTTCGAGCAGAGGGCCCAGCGCGTCGACGAGCTCCTCTCCCGGCTCCCTTTGGGCCTGCGCGGCCTGTGCGCCCGGATGGAGGAGCGCCTCGCGCGCCTGGGGAGTGAGCGCCTCGCAGCCCTTTTCAACCAGGTCACCCTCCACGCGGAGAAGGACCTGCGCCTTCAGCGGGAACGGCTCAACGCCTTGAGCCCCTTGCGCGTGCTCTCGCGGGGCTACGCCATCGTGACGGGCCAAGACGGACGCATCGTCCGCTCCCCGGCCCAGGTGCGCGCGGGCGAGCCCCTGCGCGTGCAAGTCGAGAAGGGTGAATTCGACGCGGAGGTAAAATGACGACAACGAAGGCCAAGGACGGCAAGCGCGAGCCTTTCGAGAAGTCCCTCGAGAAGCTCGAGGCCACGGTGCGCCAGCTTGAGACCGGAGAAAAGGGACTCGAAGAGTCGCTCAAGCTCTTCGAAGAGGGCGTGGGCCTGGCCAAGGACCTCACCGGCCGCCTCGAAGAAGTGAAACGCCGCGTCGAGGTGCTCATCAAGGAAGGCCCCGGCAAGTTCAAGATCGAAGCCCTGAAGGAAGACGAGTAGTCAGTCGGCCGGGACGGTCCTGGACCGCGCCCACTCCCTCAGGGCTTCGACCTTCTCGCGCATCGTCTTCGAGAGGGGGAAGGTCTTGGAGGCCTCCCGCAGAAGCTGGCCCGTATCCAGGCGGGAGCCGGAGGCGAAGGCCGTATAGAGGGCCGCCACCACGACCTGCTCGATCTCCGCGCCGCTGAAGCCCTCCGTCGCCCGGGCCAGGGCGGGCAGGTCGAAGAGCCCCGGCTTCTGACCGCGCTTGGAGAGATGTATCCCCAGGATGGCCTCGCGCGCCGGGGCGGAGGGCAGGTCCACGAAGAATATCTCATCGAAGCGTCCCTTGCGGATGAACTCCGGCGGCAGGCGGGCGATGTCGTTGGCCGTAGCGACGACGAAGACGTCCCCCTTGCGCTCCTGCAGCCAGGAAAGGAAGGAGCCCAGTATCCTCTGGGAGATGCCGTCGTCCGTGGAGCCGGATTGGGCGAAGGCCTTCTCGATCTCGTCGATCCACAGCACCACGGGGGCGAGCCTCTCCGCGATGCGCACGGCGCGCGCGAAGTTCTTCTCGCTCTCTCCCACGTACTTGTTGTAGAGATTCGAGGGGTCGAGCTTGAGCAGGGGCAGCCCCCACTCCGCGGACACGGCCTTGGCGAAGAGGCTCTTGCCGCAGCCCTGCACGCCCAAGAGCAGGACGCCCTTGGGGAATCCCAGGCCGTACTCCGCCGCCCTCTCCGGTTCGGTGATGATGCCGCGGCGCTTGGCGAGCCAGTCCTTGAGCCCGGCCATCCCCGCGATCGAATCGAGCGGCTCCTGCGAGGGATAGTATTCCAGAAGGCCCTCGCGTTCCACGATGGCCTTCTTGGCCTCGATGACCTTCGTGATGGCCTCGACGTCCAGGAGCCCGTCCTCGACCACGGCCTTGGTGAGCACCTTCTCCGCTTCCAGCAGGGTCAGACCCCGCAGGTTCGCGAGCAGGCGCTGGAGGTCCTTGGCGGGGAGCGCCATGCGCACGCGCATGCTCCTCGATACGTCGCGCAGGATCCGCCCGAGGAGAGAACGGTACTCCTTGGCGTCGGGAGGAGCGAGCTTGAGGGAAGCGAGGACGGGCCTAAGCCCCTCGGGCAGGACCTCGAGCGCCCCGGTGATGACGATGCAGCCCGACGCCTTCGTGAGAGACTCGGCCGCGTCCTTGAGCCTGCCGGAGACCACCTTGTCCTCGAGATAGGCTCCCAGGCCCTGGAATTGGTAGAGCGCGGCCAATTTGGAGCACTCGACATGGCCCAAGGCCGCGGCCGGGTCCATGCTCCCGTAGACCATGCCCCCGCCCGGCCCCCGCTTCGCCTCCGCCGCCGCGCCGTCGAGACGGCGCAGGCCCTTGGTCCGGCTCCAGGAGAAGAAGGGGAGCCCCATCGCGTCGGCCAGGTGGAGGAGCAGAGCCTCGGCGCGGTCCTCCTCCGGGGTGTCGAGGTGGACGGCCCCGTACCTGGACCGGATGAGGAGTTCCAGGTCCTTGAGGGCCCCCGGGCGGGCGCGGCCGGCTCCGGCGGGGCCTTGCCCGGCGGCCGTCCGTTTTGGGACCGGCTTAGGCTCGTCGGCGCTCTTCATGTCGTGGTGGTCTTAGCGCAGGTCCTCGGAGCGGTCCGCCTCGATGCCGTAGGTCTTGAGTATCTCCGGCGTCGCCTGCTCGGCTTTGCGCGCGTCGAGCACGATGAGGCTTCCCGGAGAAGAAAGCCGGTCGGTTTCCACCACCAGGAAACGGCCCTGGGGCTCCCGAAGGGCCAGGGCCAGATCTCTCATGTCATGGACCGGGCGCCCGTTGGCGCGCTCGATTGCTGCGTTCCGGAAATCCTGATAGCCCGCGTTGACCTCGTGCGGGAGCACCCGGCTCAGGAGGATGAGCTGGGCGCGCTCGGCCGAAGGCAGGCCGTAATCGAGATAATATCGAAGGTCGGAAGGGACCTCCTCCTCCCGTCCCTCCGCCAAGAGGTCGCGCGTCAGCGGCATGAAGACGAGCCCCCCGTAGATGAGATAGCTCGGCCGGACATCGTAGAGCGGCTCCCCGGACAAAGACGAGAGGGGGCGCATGGACGCCTCCGTCTCCACCCTCGCGCCCCGTCTGCGCATGGTGAGGCGGACCTTCTCGCCGATCTGGCGCACGGCGAGCAGGTGGGTGAAGAGCACCCGCTCCTTGCCGCGCAGGAGGACCGAGCCGTCGTCGGCGACCGGGACGCCGTCGACGCGGGCGAGCACGTCCCCGGACTCGAGCACGCCCCAGGACGAGGACCCGAATGCCGTCGTCGAGACCCGGATGCCCGTCTCCCCGGCTCCCAGGCCGGCGAACTCCCGCAGGGCTTCGTTCTCCAGGGCTTGATAGCGGATCCCCAGGTCCGGCACCCCGTCATAGCGCCCGTCCTCGATGTCCTTGAGGAAGCGCTCGATGATGGGAACCGGGACGATGTAGCCCGTGCTCTGGGCTTCTTGGTCGTACTGGAAGGTGATGCCGATGAGCTTCCCCTCCAGCAGCGCGGGGCCCCCGCTGTTGCCCGGGTTGATGGCCGCGTCGGTCTGTATCGTCAGGAGCCCCCGGCCCGAGTGCGCGTAGTCGGTGACCTCGATGCGCGAGACGATTCCCTCGGTGACGGAGAGGTCCTCGCCGCCCACCGGGAAGCCGTAGGCGAACACGCGGTCCCTCTGGCGCGGCAGACCTCCCAAGGCCAGCGGCTCCGTCCCCTTATAGAACGAGGGGTCATTGACCTTGAGCACGGCCAGCTCGCTGTCGTGCGCGGTGAATTCCACCCGCGCCGCGTACTTCCTGGGGTCGCCCGCCTTGCGCACCTGCAGGTACACCTGTCCGCTGACCACATGGGCGTTGGTCAGGATGCGTTCCCCGGCGATGACACAGCCCGATCCGGCCGCGGACTCCTCGGGGCTCATCTGCCAAGGCTGGGCGAGGTTGGGGCGGCGGGAGAAGACGGATATCTGGACGACGGAGCGGGCCTCTTTCTCCCCTTGCCGGTCGAAGGCCGAGGCCGGGCCGGAGAACAGCATCGCCAGCAGTATCGATGAGAGCATGACCCGATTGTGGACCATCCGAATGGGCGAGTCAAGCCCCCACCGGCGGCGGCGGAAGCCGCCGCGCGCCGACTCCACCGCCCTTGCGCCCCCCACGCAAGGGGCA
>CAYWAR010000105.1:0-7723 GCA_964455765.1 uncultured Elusimicrobia bacterium | reverse complement strand
GAGGAGATCGGGCGCAAGAACGTGATGATCAAGGTCCCCGCGACCAAGGCCGGATTGCCCGCCTTCGCGCGGCTCATCGGGAAAGGCATCCCCGTCAACGTGACGCTGATCTTCTCCTTGGAGCGATACCGGGAGGTGATGGAGGCGTATCTCGCGGGCCTCGAAACCCTGGCCGCCTCCGGTCGCGGGCTCTCCGGCGCCCCCTGCGCGAGGGGAAGAAGATCGCGCTCCGCGGACGGCGGCCCCTTGGCCGCCGTCGCGTCGGTGGCGAGCTTCTTCGTCAGCCGCATCGACTCCTCGGTGGACAAACTCCTCGAAGCGCGGCTGGCGGCCGGGGGCCCGCCCTCCTTGCGGCGCCTCCTGGGGAAGGTCGCCGTCGCCAACGCCAAGGCCGCGTACGCCGACTTTAAGAAGACCTTCGGCTCCAAGCGCTTCGCCGCCCTCGCCAAGAAAGGAGCCCGCGTCCAGCGCCCGCTCTGGGCGAGCACCGGGACGAAGAACCCGGGCTACAGCGACGTCCTCTATGTCGATGAATTGATCGGAAAAGATACCGTCAACACCATTCCCCCCGCGACCTGGGAGGCTTTCCGCCATCACGGCAAGCCCGGCGACACGCTGGAGAAGGACCCCGCCGGCGCACGGAAGATCCTGGGCGACCTGGAGGCCGCCGGGGTCGACCTCTCCCGAGTGACCCAGGAGCTCGAGGACGCGGGAGTCAAGTCCTTCGCCGATTCGTACGCGGCTCTCCTCGCCTGCGTGGCCGAAAAAGCCCGCCGGCTCGGCCGCTCCCAAAACCCGTACATCGAAAAACTCAAGGAATCTCGTTTCGCCTCCCGCCTGCAGGCCAAGGACGCCAAGCTCTGGAAGGATGAGCCTGCGCACCGGGCCGTGATCGCCTCGTCTCTGGGCTGGCTGAGGATGCCCGAGGAGATGCAGGACCGCGTCGGGGAGATCATGGGGTTCACCCAGGAAGTCCGGGAGGCCGGCTTCACCGACGTCCTCCTCCTCGGCATGGGGGGCTCCAGCCTCGCCCCGGAGGTGTTCCGCCAAGCATTCCCCGCGCGCGGGTCGTCCTCCTCTCGCGCGGTCCCTGCGGCGTCACCCGCCGCGGGGGCGGCACAAGGGGCCCTCAGGCTCCGCGTACTCGACAGCACCGACCCGGAGACCCTCGCGCGCTTCGAGGCCGATTGCGACCCGGCCAAGACGCTCCACATCGTCTCGAGCAAGTCCGGGACCACGGTGGAGCCTCTGCGCCTCTTCGATCATTTCTATTCCCGGGCCTCGCGGCCATTGGGCGCCCGCGCCGGGAAGAGCTTCGCCGCCGTCACCGACCCGGGCTCCTTTCTAGAGAGACAGGGTAAGGCGCGGGGCCTGCGGCGGGTGTTCCTCAATCCTTCCGACATCGGGGGACGCTACTCAGCCCTTTCCCTCTTCGGGCTCGTCCCGGCCGCCCTGGCGGGCGTGGACATCGGAGAGCTGCTCCGTCGCGCCTCGGCCATGGCCCGCGCCTGCACGGAGGAGGACCCCGCGCGCAACCCGGCCCTGCGCCTGGCCGCGGACATGCTGGCCTTGGCCGACAAAGGCCGCGATAAGTTCTCTTTCCTCCTGCCCGAAGAGCTCTCCACCCTGGGGCTCTGGCTCGAGCAGCTTCTCGCCGAGAGCCTCGGCAAGGAGGGCAAGGGCATCGTGCCGGTCGCGGAGGAGGCCGGCCCCCGTCCGGAGTCCTGCGGTCTGGACCGGGCGTTCGTGCACATCGGCCTCGACTCCGAAGATGGACCCGCCCGCCCCACCTCCCCCTCGGCCGTCGCCGCCGCGAAGTTGGAGGCCGCGGGTTTTCCCGTCCTGCGGACCTCCCTGAAGGATCCCCTGGACCTGGGCGCCGAGTTCTTCCGCTGGGAAGTGGCGGCCGCGGCCCTCGGACACCTGCTCGGCATAGACCCCTTCGACCAGCCCGACGTCCAGTCCGCCAAGGACAGGACCAAGGCCGTCCTCTCCTCGCGCTCCGGGGGGAAACTCCCCTATCCTCCCTGCACGGCGGCCGGGGAGGGATTCACCCTGACCCTCTCCAAGGCCGCGGCGAAGGCCCTGGCCGAGCCGGCGGCCGACGGGGAACATGCCCTGGGCAAGTTCGCTTCGCTCCTGCGGCCGGGCGATTACATCGGCCTCTTGGCGTTCATGGACGGCTCGGGAAAATATGCCGCCCCACTGGGGCGGATCAGGGACTCCCTCGGCGCCGCGACCAAAGCCGCGGTCCAGTCCGGCTACGGTCCCCGCTATCTCCACTCGACCGGCCAGCTCCACAAAGGCGGCCCGGACAACGGCGTGTTCCTCATCCTGGCCAAGGAGCACCCCGGCGGGCCGTTGATCGCGGGTTCGGACCATTCCTTCTCCGAACTGATCGGCGCCCAGGCCTTGGGCGATTTCCAAGCCCTGGACGGGGCGGGCCGCCGGGCCTTCTTCCTGCGCATCACGGGCAAGACCGGCGAGGTCCTCGAACGGATACGGACCGCGCTGGAATCCTCTTCTGAGAAAGTGTTATATTCGACTTCGAAGCGGGCGTAGTTCAATGGTAGAACGGGAGCTTCCCAAGCTTCAGACGTGGGTTCGATTCCCATCGCCCGCTCCAGTCTCGGGCCGTTGAAGTCGTAACACGCCACTGCTACAATCCCGGGATGCGCACGGGTGCCCTGCTCCTCGCCGCGGCCTTGCTCTCTCCCTCCCTGCCGCAAGGCGCGCTCGCCCAAGGGCAGGACAACCCCTCCCTCCTGCGCGAAGGGCACCGCTCCTATTATGCGGGGGAGCACGCCAAGGCCATGGACGCCTACTCCCGGGTCCTGCTGGCCGATCCCCAGAACCTCCAGTCATTGCTCAACGGCTCCGTGGTCTTGGCGGAGCTGGGCAACCGGGACAAGACCGTCCAATGGCTGGAGCGCGCATTGAAAGCCTCTCCCGCGGACCCCGAGATACGCATCGCCCTAGGGGAAGCTCATCTGCGGCGCCAGGACTTGGCCTCCGCGCGCGTCCAACTCGAAAGCGCTCTCGCTTCCTCTCCCAAGGACCCCTATGCTCTTCTGGCGCTGGCGCGCGTCGAGCTCGCGGAAAAGAAGCCGCGCAAGGCCGAGGAACTGCTCGAGCGGGCCGCGGCGGCCGCCCCCACGCTCACGCTCGCCCATTACTGGCTGGGCAAGGCCCGGGAGAGCGGGGGCGACGGCGCGGGCGCGGTCGAGGCCTACCGCAACGCCGTGCTCGCGGACTCCTACTTCACCCATGCCCGCTACCAGCTCGGACTGGCGTATCTCCGGGTCAAAAGGTTCCACGACGCCTGGCGGCAATTGAATCCCCTGCTTGCCGCGGA
The DNA here is from genome assembly GCA_964455765.1 of uncultured Elusimicrobia bacterium. Lineage (GTDB taxonomy): Bacteria > Elusimicrobiota > Elusimicrobia > UBA1565 > UBA1565 > CAYHRV01. Next base: position 4,368 of record CAYWAR010000105.1, on the reverse strand, counting down.
CCCCCGGAACACGCGTTTTCGCAAACTCCTGGCCGGCGTGAGCCGGGGAGCCATCGACGCGACACGGCCGCCCCCCGACGACAGGCCTCCGGCTCAAGCGCGGCCCCTCATGCTCCCCTTCCCCCGCCAGGAGGGGAGGATCCCTCTCATCCGCGTCGGCCTGGGGGGGAATTCCGCCGGGAAATCCCTGCCCCGGAAGGAGGCGTTCTTCCGGAGCTCGGGCGGCTTCGCGGTGGTGGACGCGGACTCGGGGCGGATCCTGGCGCGCGGCGAGGGTGAGCTTTGGCGCGCCCGCGCGGTTTCCGGAGGCAAGGAAGCCCGCATCGAGATACTCGACGGCGCGGGCAAGCGCAAGGCCCTCTCCCGGCGCCCGCTGCGCGTGCGCCCGGAGGAAGGCCAGAGCGTGATCCTGCGCAACGTGCCGGCCGATTACGGCGGAGGCTCGGGGGGAGGGGACCGGCCCCTGCGGGGTGAGATCGAGCTTTCCCTCCACCCCAGCCGGAGAGCGCTCCGGTTGGTAAACGTCGTGGACCTGGAGAGCTACACCCATGGCGTCCTCGCGGCGGAGATGCCCATCGGCTCTCCCATCGAGGCGCTCAAGGCCCAGGCGGTCGTGGCCCGGACGCACGCCCTCTTCATCAAGATCGTCACCCAGCGCCACAAGAGCGACGGCTACGACGTCTGCGATGGCCAGCACTGCCAGGTCTACAACGGCGTGCGCAACGAGAGCGAACGATCCCGCTCCATCGTGGACGCGACCCGCGGCCGCGTCGTGGCCTTCCAGGGGAGGATCGCGCATGTCCTCTATTCCTCCAACTGCGCGGGCCACACCCAGAGCGGGCGGGAGGTGTCCGGCTGGGGGGATGTGCCCTACTGGACGGGGGTCCCCGATGCTCCGAGCACCGCGCCCATCCCGGCCTCCCCCTGGGAACTCCGCAGCTGGCTCCGGCGCCCTCCGGCCGCCTACTGCCGGGCGTCGGGCTACGTCCATCCCTCCCATTTCCGCTGGACGCGGGTGGTGCCCGCCGCGGACCTCGAGGAGCGGATCAACCGGACCCACAAGATCGGGAAGCTCGCAGGCCTGCGCACGCTGCAGCGCTCCGTATCCGGACACCTCAATTCCGTCCTCATCAAAGGCTCCAGAGCGGACCGCGTCGTGACCCAGGAAATCGGCATCCGGGCGCTCCTGGGAGACGGCTCCCAGCGTTCCGCGCTCTTCCTGGTGGAGACGGAAACCGACAAGAACGGCAAACCCCGCCTCTTCACCTTCTTCGGCGGCGGCTGGGGACACGCGGTGGGGATGTGCCAATCGGGAGCCATGGGCCGCTCCGAAGCCGGCCAATCCTACGCCGACATCCTCGCGGCCTACTACCAGGGCACCGAACTCGGCGATTTGCGGTATTAAACTTATCCCCGGATCGCGAGAAACGCAAAGCGTTTATCGCGATCCGGGTCTTGTTATTGTTTGTGTAACAATGAAAAGTTACACTTCGCTTATGCGTTTCCCGCGCTCCCTCGCGCTCTTCGCGCTGGCCACCGCGGTCTTATCCGGCTGCCGGGGCGCCGCGCCCGTGTATTTCGGGGAGGCCATCCCCAACGTCTCGGCGGTGCTCATCCGCGCCCGCATCACCCTGCCCACCGGCGAGACGAAGGACGGCGGCCTGACCCTGAACCTCGAATCCCAGGATGACCGCTACCGCCTGCCCTTCCTTGGGAAAAGGACTTCCCTGCTCCGCGTGGAGCCCGGCATCTATCGCATCGTCCCGCCGCGCACTCTCTTCGGCTCCATGAAGCCGCAGCTCTCGGTGCGCGTGGAAGGGAAAACCTATTGGGCGCAATTCCCCAGGGAGATGCTCCGCCTCGAATCCGTGGAGGTAAGGCCCGCCCGCGTCGTCGCTTTGGGCGTGCTGGACATCAAGCTGCTCCCCGCCTCCAGACGGGAGGCCCAGAAGATGGTGATCCATTTCGACCGGGGCTTGGAGACGCGCCGGAAGCTGGTCCAGGACGTCATCTCCTCGATGATGGATCCCAAGGCTCCCGCGCAAGCGCGGGAGAGCGCGATCACCTGGACGCGGGCCTTGGAGGTCGCCCTGGCCAAGCTCCAGGCCGAAGCCCAGGAAGGCCCGGCCCTCAAGCGCGCCCCATGAGGAATGCGCTAGAATAGGGACATGAGGATCGCCCTCGGCGCGGATCACGCGGGATTCGAGCTCAAGCGCCTCCTTCATCTGCGCCTGGAGGAGAGCGGCCACACCGTTCTAAACCTGGGGACGGATGCCGCCCAACCGGCGGTGGATTACCCGGATTACGCGCGCGCCGTGGCGGAAGCCGTGGCGCGGGGGGACGCGGAACGGGGCATCATGCTCTGCGGAAGCGGGGTCGGCGCCTGCATCGCGGCCAACAAGGTCACCGGCGCGCGCGCGGCCACCTGCCACGACACCTTCTCCGCGCGCCAGGGAGTCGAGGACGACGACGCCAACCTGCTCTGCCTGGGCGCACGCGTCATCGGCCCGAGCCTCGCCTTGGAGATCGTCGGAGCCTGGCTGGCCGCCCGGTTCTCCCAGGCGGACCGCCATAAACGGCGGCTGGCCAAGGTCCTGGCCATCGAACGGGAATACGGCCGAGCCCGGTGAGCGGATCCCTCTCACCCTCCCTGCTGCGCAGAGCCAAGCGCATCCGTCTGCTCCTCATGGACGTCGACGGGGTGCTCACCGACGGGCGCCTGTATCATTTCGTGGACCAGGCGGGACGCCTGGTCGAATTCAAGGGCTTCCACGGACGGGACGGCGTCGCGCTCATCTGGCTGGCCGAGAACGGCATCCGGACCGGGATCATCAGCGGCAGGGTCTGCCCGGGGGTCCGCGGGCGGGCGAAGATGCTCAAGATGAGCCATATCGTCGAGGGGACTCTCGATAAGGCCCCGGCCTTGCGGGGCATCCTCAAGGAGAGCGGGCTGGCTCCCGAGGAGGCGGCCTTCGTCGGAGACGACCTCCCGGACATCCCGGTCCTGCGCGCGGTCGGCTTGGGGGTAGCCGTCTCCGACGCCTGCCCCGAGGCCCGGCGCGCGGCCCACTGGGTCACGCGCTCTCCCGGAGGCCGCGGGGCGATCCGCGAGGTCGCGCAGTTCCTCCTCAAGGCGCAGGGGCGCTGGAGCTCCCTGCTGGCCCGTTATGCCGCCTGCCTGACCCTCCTCGCGCTCTCCGGCTGCGTCAGCTTTCAAATCCCGCGCTCCGAAGGCGCCGGCGCCACCGCAACGGCCGGCCCCGCGGCGCGTCCCACTCCCGAGACGGAGGAGGGCGCGGCCGGGACCGCGGTCCCGGCCGCCAAGGCGCCGCCCGCGAAGGTCCGCCCCGACAAGGAGGAGGCCGCCATCCAGTCCGCCCTGCAGTTCATCCAGCAGAAGCAGGGGTCCTATAAGATCAGCCCCGCGGACCTGCTGGAGATCACCATCTACCAGGAGAAGGACCTCGACCGCAAGGTCCGGGTGAGCCCGGAGGGCACGATCACCTTCCCGCTCATCGGCCAAGTCGAGGTCGGGGGCGTGAGCGTGGCCCAGGCCGAGACGGCCATCCTGGCCAAGCTCAAGCGCTTCCTCCTCGACCCTCAGGTCACCATCTTCATCGCCGAATACGGCAACAAGCAGGTCTTCGTCCTGGGCGAGGTCAAGAGCCCGGGCTCCTATCCCCTGCCCACCGAAGCCCCTCTCTCGGTGCTGGAGGCGATCACGCTGGCCGGCGGGTTCTCTCAGTTCGCGGCCATGGACAGGACGCGCGTCATCCGCAACACCGGCGGCAAGAGCGAGATCCATGTCGTCGAGATCTCCGCGATCACGAAGAAGGGGGACAAGAGCAAGGACATGCGGCTCTTGCCCAACGACGTGGTGTTCATCCCGGAGAGCTTCTTCTAATGGCTGAGATCGGCGCCCCGCAGGCCCAGGATTCCGAGCTCGACATCGACCTGTCCCATTATCTGCAGGTCCTCCTGCGCCGGCGCTGGATCATCCTTTCCGTCTTCATCATGTCCGTGGTGGGCGCCGCCCTCTACGTCTTCTCCGCCCGCCCGGTCTACACGGCCGCGTCCCTGCTGCTCATCGAGAAGGAGCACCGCACGCAGGTCTACGCGGAGGGAGCGGTCGTCGAATCCACCGACGAAGACTATTATCAGACCCAGTACCGCCTTCTCAAGAGCCGCACCCTTCTTAAAAAAGTCCACCAAAAGCTCGAGCTCTCGCAGACCGAGGATTTCGCGGGCGGAGTGGGCGCTCTCGACGCCGCCATCGCCATCGCCCCGGTGCGGCGCAGTCGGCTGGTCAACGTGGCCGTCGAGTCCCATTCCGCTTCCCTGGCCGCGCGCATCGCCAACGCCGTGGCC
>CAYWAR010000104.1:0-7796 GCA_964455765.1 uncultured Elusimicrobia bacterium | reverse complement strand
GAAGGGGTCGAGCCGGGGCAGGCTCACGTAGCGCTGTCCCTTCTCGTCGATCTTCTCCTCCATGCGGTTGGGCAGTTCGGGCTTCTTGACTTTGTCCACGCGGTCGGGGTCCTTGACCATGCCGGTCTCCCGGATCTCGTGGACGACCTTGCCCACCCATTTGAGCGAAACGGCCTTGTCCGCGAACTCCTCCCAGTCGCCGTCGGAGTTATGCTCGTACATCTGCTTGGTCATGGCTTCGATGCTGGTCCCCATCTTCTTGGCGACGGGGTCGGCCAAGCGGCGGTACCATTCCTTGGCGATCTCGAGCTGCTCCTTGAGCTGGGTCATGTTGCCCCACTGCATGGTGGACATCTGGTGGTGGAGGATGATGGCGTTGGGATAGGCGTAGGAGTGGTCGGCGAGCGTCGTGATGACCGCGGCCATGCTCGCGGCGAAGGACTTGACCACTACGTGCACCGGCGCCTTGCTGGCCTGCATGGCCTTGACGATGCGGTAGCCCTCCATCACCGAGCCGCCGGGGCAGTAGTCGATGACGATGAAGATGGGCAGCTCCGAGGATTTGTTGTTGAAGTAATGGATGCGCTCGGTGACGTAATCGGCCACCCCGCGCATGATGGGTCCGTTGAGGGGAATGCGGCGGTCGGTCACGGTCAGGACGCCCTCCGAGAACGGGTTCTTGAGGTAGTCCGGCTCCTTATTGGCCTCCGCCTTCCAATCCTCGTTCTTGGCCCGCAGGTCGAGGTCCGATTTCACCCGCTCAAGCTTCCTCTTAAGATCGTCTTCCTCGAATTTCAGCTGTTTGGTCTTCAAGTCCAGGCGGCGCATCTCCATGTCGATGGCCTTGCGCTCCGCCTCGTTGGCGGCCTCTTTCTGCCGCAGCTGCTCGTCCTTGAAGTCGTTGGCCATCCTGAGCTTCTCCTTCTCCTGCCTCAGGTCGGCCATCTCCTTCTTGTGCTTCTCCTCGTCGAGCTGATTCTCCGCCGCGAACCTCTTGACCTCGGCGTCGAGCTTCTTGTTCTCCGACTCCATGCGCAGGAACTCCAGGCGGTACTTCTCGGAGAGCAGGTCCGCCTGGGCCTTGAGGTCTTCCTTCTCGTCGGTCAGCTTGCGCAGGCGCTGTTGGAGCTGCTGCTGGGAGAGCTGGTTCTCCACGACGGCCTTCTCCAGGGCCTTCTTCTCGGGAGAGGGCTCGTCCTTCTTCTGGGCGGCGGGAGAGACGGCCGGAGCCTCCGGGTCGCCGGCGGGCGCTTGGGCCTGGACACCGGCCGCCAGGATGGCGGCGGACAAGAACGAAACGAAATATATCTTCATCATATGCGGCCTCCCTTTATAAACGAATACGACGAAAAAACACGGGCCCCCGGACGGCGGTTCCCCCGCGGGGGGGACCGCAGACCAGCATACCGAATTTTGCGCTCGCCCGGGTGGAAATATATAATCCACTCATGACCGAGCATAGCGCAGGAAATGGTCGCATCCGAGTCCGTTAGGGAGGGACCATGGCTACAGTCGACACGAAGCAGATCATCTATTCCATGCAGGAAGTCGGGCGCATCTACCCTCCCAAGCGGCAGGTGCTCAAGGACATCTCCCTCTCCTTCTATTACGGAGCCAAGATCGGCGTGCTCGGCGACAACGGCTCGGGAAAGAGCACGCTCTTGCGCATCATGGCCGGCAAGGACTCCGACCACACCGGCACGATCACGATGTCGAAAGGCTACTCGGTGGGGATCCTGGAGCAGGAGCCGGAGCTGGACAAGGCCAAGACCGTGCGCCAGATCGCGGAAGAAGGCGTCGCGGACACCCTGAAGCTCCTCAAGGATTTCGAGGAAGTCTCCTCCTCCATCACGGAAAAGACCCCGCCCGAGGAGATGGAGAGGCTCCTGGAGAAACAGGGCGCCCTGCAAGAGAAGATCGACGCCTGCGGAGCCTGGGAGATAGACAACAAGCTCGAGCTGGCCATGGACGCCCTGCGCTGTCCGCCCCAGGAGCAGGAGGTGTCCACTCTTTCCGGCGGAGAGAAGCGGCGCGTGGCTCTCTGCCGCCTCCTGCTCCAGGAGCCCGACATCCTGCTCCTCGACGAGCCCACCAACCACCTCGACGCCGAGTCCGTCGATTGGCTCGAACAGCATCTGCGCCAATACAAGGGCACCGTGATCGCGGTGACCCATGACCGCTACTTCCTCGACAACGTCGCCGGCTGGATCCTGGAGCTCCACAAGGGAGAGGGCATCCCCTGGAAGGGGAACTACTCCTCCTGGCTGGAGCAGAAGCAGGAGCGCCTCTCCCGGGAAGCCAAGGCCGAGTCCAAGTTCCAGAAATCCCTAGCCAAGGAGCTCGAGTGGGTGCGCATGGGGACCAAGGGCCGCCAGGCCAAGAGCAAGGCCCGGCTCAAGGCCTACGACGAGATGCTCAATGAGTCCCCGGAGAAGCGCGACGCGGAGCTCGAGATCTACATCCCGCCGGGACCGCGCCTGGGGACGGTCGCCATCGAGGCCCGCGGCGTCTCGAAAGCCTACGGGGACAAGCTCCTCTTCGAGGACCTGAGCTTCGCCCTGCCGCCCAACGGCATCGTGGGCGTCATCGGCCCCAACGGCGCCGGGAAAACCACGCTATTTAAGCTCATCACGGGCAAGGAGAAGCCCGACGCCGGGACTTTCACGATCGGCGAAACGGTCAAGCTCGCCTACGCGGACCAGGAGCGGACCCTGGACCCCTCCAAGAACGTCTGGGAGGTCATCAGCGACGGTCTCGACGTCGTGATGCTGGGCAAGCGCGAGGTCCAGTCGCGCCAGTACGTGGCCCGCTTCAACTTCTCCGGCTCCGACCAGCAGAAATCCGTCAAGGACATCTCCGGCGGGGAGCGCAACCGGGTGCACATGGCGCGCATGCTCAAGGAGAACGGGAACGTCCTCTTATTGGACGAGCCCACCAACGACCTGGACGTCCACACCCTGCGCGCGCTGGAGGAGGCCCTCACCTCCTTCGCCGGCTGCTGTGTGGTCATCAGCCACGACCGCTGGTTCCTCGACCGCGTGGCCACGCACATCCTGGCCTTCGAGGGGGAGAGCCGGGTGCGCTTCTTCGAGGGGAACTATTCGGACTACGAGGAAGACCGCAAGAGGCGGCTGGGGGAGGACGCGGCCCTGCCCCGGCGCATCCACTACAAGAAACTGGTCCGGTGAGAGAGAGGGGACATCACCCGGGGGCAGAGGTCCCGGATGCGTTTTTTTCGACCCAATCCCAAAACTCCGGATTCAGCTCCCGGTAATATCGTTTGAGTCCCGGCTCCGACATCCGGGCGAATCTCTCGAGAAATTCTCGAGCCACCCTCCGCGTGCCGGCCCCCGCTTCGCCGGAAAAATAGGCGTCGCCCACCTCCGCCAAGACTTCGAAGAGCCTCTCCTGCTCCCGGTCGAAGCGCGACATGCCCATCCGGGAGGCCTCCTGGCCGAACCTGGGTCCAAGGGGATCAACGGCTCCGGCCGCGGACGCCAAAGGCTCGCACGCGGCCTCCGGCCCCGTCAAAGAGAAGGTCGCCACGACCTCCGGAGGCTGGATCGCCGCTTCCGCCGGGCCGGTTCCCTGGGAAGGCGAGAGGCCGTAGAATAAGATCCGGTAGGATCTGGGTTCCCGCCGGGAGAAAGGAATCGGATAAGATCGCGTCTTCTCCAAGGGAACTTTTTCCTGGCAGCTCTTGCCGTAACGGGCCCTGCCGGCGGCCTCCTGAAGCAGCTTGCCGGCATCCGGCTTCGCGCCTCCCCCGGACCCGCCGCAGCCCCAGAGCATCGCCAAAACGCCCGCGCCGGACAACACTTTTCTCATTTCACATAGACCAACTGGATGTCATCCTCACGCCATGCATGCTCGAAGCGCTCCCTGGAGACCAGTCGTCCCCGTTCCTCCGGCCAAGCACCGCTGTCGTTGATGTAATAGCCGCTCACTTCTCCCGTGAAGCGGTTCACCTCCACCCCCGTCACGGCCACGGTATGCAATCCTCCCAGATATTCCTTCTTCCCCCAGAGACGCCCCGCGTCCACGGTGACCAGGGCGATCTTCCCGTCCTTCTCCGCCTTCACCAAGGACTCCCTCTGATCATGCAGGTAGAACGGCGTCTTAAGGATGGTCTCCAAGAGGTTCTTCTTGTCGGCCTCTTGCGAGAATTGCTTGTTGATGACTTCCACATCCGCGTTATCCTCGATTAATTTGCCCACCTGATTGACCCAAGTGCCTCCGTTGCGGCGCATGAAGGCGTCCGGGTCGGTAAGCGGCGTCGCCGCGCTCCCGTCCGGCGCGATGATGGAATAATCGCCCTTGCCCCTGTCGAAGGCCAAGCGGCAGGTGGTGCTGCCGCCGGGCGTCTGGCAAGGGATGGGCTTGCTGGTCCCGAAGTATCCTTTCTCGACGGACTCCCGATAGAGGTCATCCTCGCTCTTCTCGATCCCCATGGATTTCAACACCTGCTCCTGGGAGACGACGGCGCAGGTGCCGCCGGTCTGCCGATGGACCAATTCCTTGCGGCTTTCCGGGTCGCCGACCGTCTTGGTCAGGCCGATAGAATGCAGGAGAGAGGACTTCTTGTCGTATAAATCGTAAACGTCCCCGACTAGATCGTTGAATTTGTCCGTCACCGCGTCCTTCGCGGCCTCGGCCGAGCGGAGCGCCGAATCCCGCGCCCCCTCCAGAGACTCCCGGACCTTCCCGACTCCACGACCCACGGCTCCCCGCAGACGGCTCCAAAGGGATTTCGGCGCCTGGGCCTCATCCTTCCCTTCAGGCTGAGCGCCCTTATCCGGGGAGAGGATAGGGACTCCCCCATCAAACTGCTCCGGCTTTCCTTCGGCCGGGGCGGCGAGGGGCGATCCGGCTGATTCCGCCGGCTTGACCTTGACGGCGGCTTTGCCCCCCCGGGATCCCATGCAGCCCGCATCCTCGCAGGCCTTTCCCTTGACCGCGCCGAAGCCGCCCGGCAACCCGCCGGATGAAGCCAAGCCGCCTTTCTTCGCTCCCACCGCCGCAGAGAAGGCCGACTTGCCTTGCCCCGGAGGCGGCGCCGCCTTCTCTCCGCTCCCGGCCTTGGCCGCGGCGGAAAGGGCCGCGGAAATAGCTTCCGGCTTGACCCAGTCGGTGCCGGAGAGCCACTTCTTGGGAGCGGGTCCCTTTCCCGGGGCGCCTGTGCCGGCTATCGCCTCCACGGCGGGCGCCTTCCAGCCCAGGGAACGATCGCCTCCCTCGCGCCCACCCGGAAGCGCGGCGACGGAGGACTCAGGCGCGCCCTTGGACCCGCCCCCGAAAAGACCTCCCAGCCATTCCAGACCCGCGCCCGCCGCCTTTGCCGCGGACCCGGCGACCCCCTTGGTCTGGTCGCCCCAACTCTGCCACTCCTTGCCCTTGCCCGTCAGGTCGTCCCAGAAACCCGCCTGAGCGCGCATAGGGACGGCAATGAGGATCGCCAGGAGAGAGAATCGGAGGAACCGGAAGCGCGAGCCGATCCGATGAGGCATTCAGACCTCTTGGATAGCCGAAAGACCCCTGGAAAGGGTCATTTTCCCGGGCTCGCCTCGAACCTCAGCCGGACCGAGCCCTTCATGCCGCCGGAGACCTCCTCCACCGTGAAGGAATAGCCTCCCGCCTCCACCTTTTGGCCCGCGCGGACGTCGATCTTCGTATTCTTGGCCGGCTCGTCCCGAAAGAACAGCCAGAGCCCGGCGGCCCCGTCGCGGACATAGCCCACGCCGATCCGCAGGCCTTCGTAAGTCGCCTGCGTGGACTCCACGACCACCCGGACTCGGGGGTCGGAGGCGGCGGAGGAGGCGGTCGAAGAGGGCTCGGAGCCCCCCTCCACGCGGGCGCATGCCGTGAACGCCGCAGGCACGACCGCGCACGCGGCGAGGGCCGCGGCGCGGCGCAGGCGCTTTCGAAATCCGAGGTCAGCGCATCTCATTGGTGTATACCGTGAGGAAAGCTCCCTTGAACTCGTCCTCGGTCAGGGTGACATGCTCGTTGTACCAGCCCCAGGGATTGCCGACGGTCACGGTCTTCTTCTCCTTGTCGATGGATTCGACCCAATACGCATGGCCGGGGACCAGCTTGCCGGAGGTATAGAGCGGGTCGTTCTTGGTGAGGATGTCGGGCTTGGTGCCCACCGAGATGGCCTGCCCCTCGGCGTCCCATTGCGCGAGCTTGTCGACCGAGGAAAGGGCGGCCAAGTGGAAGCCGCTCCCCTTGCCGGAGATGGCCGTCATGGCCGTTCCGGGGGAGCCTCCGTTGCCGATGCCGTTGTAGGAGCCGTTGCGGTGGGTCTGGGCATAGGCCTTCTCCATGATCATGGCCCAGAGCTCCGGATTCCCCTTCGCATAGTCGCCGTAACCCGCCAGCACCGGATTCTTGTCCTGCACGGGGAACTGATTATCCACCTTGACGACCTTCGCCTCGCGGCCAAAGAGGCCGACGGGGTCCCACCAGCGCTTCTCGTAGAGGGTGACGTCGTAGGTGCCGTCGCCGTTGTCCTTGATGCTCTTGCGCAGGAGTTCCGGGTTCTTGTGGGCCGCCGCGGCCAGCGAGGCCAGCACGTAGCAGTCGCCCATCTGGCCCTGGTTGATGTCGCTGGGATGGATGTCTCGCCCGTCCCCGCGGCCCTCGATGAAGACCTTCCCCTCCACCTTCTCGTATTTCGCGCCCGGAACCCCCTCGCAGCCGAACATGAGGAATTTACAGCCCACGCCGCTGAAGTCCGGCCGGTTCTTGTCTTTTTGAGGGAGTATCTGGCGCGGCACCACGGCCGCGACCTCTTTGACGACTCCCGCGACGGCTCCGACCACCGTCTTCCCGGCCGAAACGACCTTGTCGAAAGCCCCTCCGACCGCTTTCTTGAGGCCGTCGAACCAGCCCCCCTTCTTCTCCGCCGGAACGCCCTCGCCGGGAACGGTGACGCCTTCCTTGCTCCAACCCTTCCCGTCTCCCTTCGCGGAGGGCGCTGGGCCGGGTCTTGGGGTGGGCGTCGGAGAAGGCTTGGGAGCCGGGTCGGGTCCGAGCTTAGGCGCTCCATCCGGGGCTTTCTTGACGGGGGCGACTCCGGCCGGAGGAGTCTTTCCACCGGCCTTTGCTCCCTTGCTCCCGATCTTGGCCCCGAATATCCCTTCTTCAACGGCTCTGCCCTTGGGGACGACGAACCCGCCCTTCCCTCCGATGCCGCCGCCCGCGCCGTTCTTGAGAGCGGCCGCGATGCTGAAGGGTGAGGCTGATTCGAGCCCGCCTCCGGCCTGGACCAACTCAGCCGAATCCTCCGAGGTCTTGGTCTTTCCGGGGAGCAGCCCCAACTCCTCGGGCGCGCCCGCGGCGGGCCGGGCCCAACCCAGCGCTCCCCCGGCCGAAGCGCCGCCGCCCTGCCCCGGCAGCGCGGCGGGACCGGCATCCCCCTTGGAACCGCCGCCGAAGAGTCCGCCCAGCCATTCCAGGCCCGCTCCCGCGGCCTTGGCCGCGGAGCCGGCGACGCCCTTGGACTGGTCCCCCCAAGCCTGCCACTCCTTGCCCTTGCCCGTCAGGTCGTCCCAGAACCCCGCCCGCGCCGGGACAGGCGAAACGAAGGATGCCAGGAGAGCCAGGATGAGAAACAGCTTGAATCCAGCCAGCCGTTTACTGATAGGAGAGTATCCCGGAGGAACGACCGGGGAGAACGCCGCGGGATAGGGGGGTCGGCGCATCTGGGGGAGCCTCAACTATGTATTTAACAGGGCTTTCGGCCGGTGTCAAGGCCCATGAAGAGTGAATCGCGTTGAATTCCAAAAGGAATT
>CAYWAR010000103.1:840-7809 GCA_964455765.1 uncultured Elusimicrobia bacterium | reverse complement strand
GGACACTCTCTCGCGCGTCATCGAGCTGAGGACCCAGGCCCAGGGCGCAACCGGGGTGGGCGAGCGCGCGGGCCGCGAAGCGGCCTTGAGCATCGGCCTCCAGCGCCTCTTCGCCGTGGCCGAGAACTATCCCGACCTCAAGTCCCAAGCCTCCTTCCAGCAGCTCCAAGGCCGCATCTCGGAGCTGGAGAACCAGATCGCCGACCGCCGCGAGTTCTACAACGAGTCCGTCAACAGCTACAACATCCGCATCCAATCCATGCCGGACCTCTTCGTGGCCAACTTCATGGGCCTGGCTCCCCAGGAGATGTTCAAGATCACGGAAGCCGACCGCCAGGACCCGCCCATCGACATCAAGCAGCCATAGCGCTGACCCATGGCCAAGGATGACCTCATAGTCGAATCCTTCTTCGGCCTTGGCGCGGGCTTCTGGATGTTCTACTCGGGCTTCAAGGGCTTGCGCCTCAAGCGCCTCATCGAAGAGATCCCCACCTCCAAGGTGCGCTCCGCGGCCATGGGCACGGTCGAGCTCGCGGGGACCGCGTCCCCGGTCACCCTCCTCATCGACCCGCTCTACCAGAAGCCCTGCGTCTTCTACCGCATCAAGGTGGAAGAGGAGCGCGGCTCCGGCAAGAGGCGGCATTGGGTCACGATCCATACCGCCGACAGCTCGAACCGCCCTTTCTGGCTTCAGGATGAGACCGGCCGGGCCCTGATACTCCCGGCCGGGGCGGACACGCGCTTCAAGACCGACCTCTGCGCCAAGACCGGCCTCTTCGGCTCCGACCCGGTCGCCACGCGCTACATCGCCTCGGTGGCGGGCTCGAGCCTCTCCTCGCGCCGCCTGAGCGCCGAGATCATCCGGGAGGGGGACCCCTTCTACGCCCTGGGCTACGCCTGCCCCATGGAGGAGCCCATGGGCAAGGCCGAGAGCGTCTCGCGCCGCTTCACCCTCCCCTTCCACGAATTAGCCCGCCGCCTCAAGGCCGACCCCGCGAAGATGAAGGCCTTGGACAAGAACCAGGATGGGAGCATCGACGCGGAGGAATGGGAGGAAGGCCTGCGCAAGTTCAAGCAGAAGCTCGAGCTCGAGGCCGCCTTGGAGAAGCCGGCCGCCGAGGCTCCACGGCCGGCGGTTTCGGGCATTTGCGTGCGCCAAAGCCCCGAGGGCCTGCTCCTCCTGGCGGACACCGCGGAGCGGGAACTGGTCTCGTCGATGGGCGCTTCGGCCTTCCTGATGATATTCCTGGGACCGGTCGTCACCGTGGCGGCCGCGGCCTATCTCGCCTGGAAGTTCAAGCTCCTGCCCGGCTCCGGACCCGTGACCCTGCTCGAAGCCCCCTGAGCTAGAAACGGCTGCGCATGAGAACCTTGCGGGGGTCTAGGGCCTTCCCCTTCCTGCGCAGTTCGAAGTGGACATGGGGGCCCGTGGACCGGCCCGTGGAACCCAGCTTGGCGACGGTCTGCCCGGCTTGGACCCTATCCCCCTGCTTGACCAGCAAGGCCTCATTGTGGGCATAGAGCGTGGTGGTATCCTGATCATGGCGCAGGATGACGACGTTTCCATAGCCACGGATCGTATCCCCTGAGTAGATCACCGTGCCCCCGGCCGAGGCCGTGACCGGGACGCCGAGGTCCGCGGCTATGTCCACGCCCTCATGGCGCTTGCCCCAGCGCTTGCCGAACTCGGAGCTGACGATGCCGGCCTTCAACGGCCAGCGCCAGAGCCCTCCGTACTTGCGCACCTGGAAAGGCCGGAACTTGGTCTGGGTCTTCAGGCTCATCTCCCCCGCTCCGGCGGAGCTCTCCATGACCCCGGCCCCCTCGAGCACGGAGAGCATTCCCTTGACGTCCAAGCCTCCCTTGTCCCGGTGTTTGCGCAGGCTCTCCGCTTTCTTGAGGTAGCGGTCGAATTCGTTGTCCGCGGAGGCCTCCGACGCGCGAGCGTGGGGCGCGGCGAGGACGAGCAGGGCTCCGGCCAGCAGAGATATACACGGCGACGAAAGTCGCCATGCGTTTCGAATGGATGCGCCCATCGGGCGCGACCTTGAAGACGCGCAGCGCACTTCGTGCGCCGCGTATAGAAGGGGACTGTTCACCGACGAATGTATAGCAGTCTTCCGCCCGTTTTTCCAGGGGGGTGGAGAAATTTGTAGAGTGTCCGTGATGATGACCAAGCTGGGGGTCGTGTTGTTGGGAGCCGTGGCCGCCTGGGCGGGCCTGCGCTGGTTCGAGAAAGCCAATCTCTACATCCCGGACCGCCAGCTCACCATACTGCCCGCCACTTTCGGCCTCGCCTACGAGAACGTGGACTTCACGGCCGAGGACGGGGTGCGCCTGCACGCCTGGTTCGTTCCGGCATCCACCGCCCCGGCGACCGAGGGATACCCCGAGGAAGTGCCGCCTCCGAGGCCTTGGGGGCGGCCCCGGGGCCGGCCGCGCACGCTGGTCATGTTCCATGGCAACGGAGGGAACATCAGCCACCGCGTCGACAAGCTCCGCATCTTCCACGGCCTCGGCCTGTCGGTCTTCATGTTCGATTATCGGGGGTATGGCCGCAGCGGCGGCTCCCCCAGCGAGCAGGGCACCTATCTCGACGGCGCCGCGGCCGTGCGCTGGCTCAAGGAGGACAAAGGGCTCGAGGAAGGGGCGCTCGTCTACTACGGCGAGTCGCTGGGCTGCGCGGTGGCTATGGAGACCGCCCTCCAGCATCCGCCCGCGGCGTTCATCTTCGACAGCGGATTTACCTCGGTGCTGGAGATGGCCAAGGCGATATACCCCTGGCTCCCCGCCAAATACTTCCTGCGCGCCAGGTACGACAACCTCGCCAAAGCCCCCCAGCTCAAGACCCCCTTGCTCGTGGCGCACAGCCCCGAGGACCAGATCATCCCCTTCGCCATGGGGCGCAGGCTCTTCGAGGCCGCTCCCCAGCCCAAGGAGTTCTTCCAACTACGCGGGGGGCACAACGACGGCTTCCTGGAGACCCCGGGCTACGCGCAGGCCTTCGCGGAATTCCTGAAAAAGCACGCACCATGACGGGCCCTGGGGCCCCGTGAGCGCCCGTCTATTCTTCGACATGGCCCTCTTTTCCATGCTGGGCCTGGGGCTGGAGACCTGCTTCACCGCGGCAAGCGAGTGGCCGGCCAAAAGGGACGGCCGTCTGATGGGCTTCAGTTCGCTATGGTATCTCCCCCTCTACGCCCTGGCGCCGCCCGCCTATCTCTTCCTCGGGCCGCGGGTCTTCGGCCTGCACTGGGCGCTCCGAGGCATCCTCTACACCCTGGCGATCTATCTCGTCGAGTATTTCGGGATGCTGGCCCTGCACCCTTAAGGGCCTGGCAAACAATAACTGATTCAATTTGGAGGGCCGAGTTTGAGGTGAGTTCGAGGCGTGAGGAGGGCGCAATGCTGAAGCATTGTAACCGACGAGCAACGAAGAAATCACCCGAAATCGGCCCTCCCCGAAGGGGCCGGGGGCTTTTGCCCCAGGGCGGCGTTGCTCATCGCTTACATACTTTTCAAGTATGCGCGCTCTTCGCGCCTTGCCCCGGGGCAAAATCCCCTCGGCCAAATTGACTCAGTTATTGTTTGACAGGCCCTAAAGACGGCTTCGGACGGCTTCCACCAAGGCCTTCGGCTCGAAGGGCTTGAGCACCGGGCCCACGGCCCCCAGGGCGCGCGCCCGTTCCACCTCGAACTGGGAAGCCCCTCCGGTCATCAGGAGCACCACGGCCTTGGGACGCTGTTCGCGGACCCGGCGGACGGTTTCCTCCACCGGGTAGCCCGCAATCCCTATGTCGAGGAGCACGAGGTCGTATTCCTTCTCCCGGAGCTGGAGAAGGGCCTCCTCCGGATCCGCGGCCGTATCCGCCTCCAGGCCCGCGTTCATGAGTATCCTGCGCACGAGCAGGAGCGTGACCCGCTGGTCGTCTATGGCCAGGATGCGCTTGGGCCGGGAGGGTCCCGCTTCCTTGGGGTGCATAGGGATACTGTACGCTCGCGCCCGCGGCGCCGCCAGAGTCAGGCGGTCTTATCGGGCCTTCTGAGAAAATGTGAGCTTTTTGTGAGCTTCGCTGGCGTTATCGTTGCCATGCTAAAGGTTGAGGGAGAGATGCTTTCAAAGCGTCTGGGACAGAATATCCGGGCTGAGCGCCTGCGCAAGCAGCTGACGCAGGAGCAGCTTGGCGAGTTCGCGGACATCCACTACACCTTCGTAGGACACATCGAGCGAGGGACCAAGCTCCCGAGCCTGGTCGTCCTCGACCGTATCGCGCGGGCCCTAGAGATCCCTTCCTGCAAGCTCCTGGGCGGCCTCCGGGGCGAAACGCCCGACTGCCTTAAAGGCTCTTCCGAAAGAACTCGACGGTCCCTTCCATGATCTGGCGCAGGCTCTCCTTGCGGGAGAGCCCGTGGCCTTCCCGGGGGAGCACCACGTAGTCCACCGGGATGCCCAGTTCCTTGAGCCGGGCGGTGAACGCGTCCATCTCGGCCTTGACGGTCCGGACATCGTTCTCCGCCTGCCAGATCTTCAAGGGGATTGCGACCCGGTCGGCGTGGAAGAAGGGGGAGCGCTCCTTGAGCAGGGCCTCATCCTTGACCGGGTCCCCGACTTCCTTGAGGAATTCCGCCTGCCAGGCCGGATCGGGGGGGATGGATTTGAGGAAGGTGAAGAGGTTGGCGAGCGCGACATACGCCGCCGCGGCCTTGAACTCGCGCGGATACTGGGTGATGGCCGAGAGCACCGAATAGCCTCCGAAGCTCCCCCCGGCGATGAATATCCGGTCCGGGTCGACATAGGGAAGCTTCTCCAGGGCCCGCTTGCCCCAGACGAGGTCCTTGATGTGCCCCCCGCCCCAGTCCCCGTCGTTGAGGGTCTCGAAGGCCTTGCCGTAGCCCAGGGAGCCGCGGAAATTGGGCGCGAAGACCACGAAGCCGTTGAGCGCCCAGAACTGGAACGCCGCGCGGAAATCGTGCGATTCGCTCCAATCCGGGCCGCCGTGCGGCCACACGATCGCCGGATAGCGCTTGGTCCCCTTGACCCAGGCCTCGGGGGCGTAAACGATGCCGTGGATCTGCCGCCCGTCGAAGCTCGGGGTGTACAGATCCCAGGATTTGGCGAAGCGCTTGGGCTCGATGGAAGAGCGATTGAGCTTGGAGACGGCCTTGAGCTTGCCCGGAGCCTTCAGGCCCGTTTCGTAATACTCGCCGGGATTGTCCGCCGAGCGAAGCTGGAGAATGGCCTTGTCCTTGCCCCGGACGCGGAAGAGACCGGCCAGTATGGACTTCTCCGGTAGGGCCGGGCGGACCTCACTCTCCAGCGCGCCGAGGAAGACCTTGGTGTCCTTGCGCCCCTCATAAGACCACTGCACCATGGAGAGGTCGTCGGCGGGCGAGTAGGAGCAGTTCACATCCTTGCCCTCCTCCGCGAAAACGAACTCCAGGCGCGGCTCGAGCATGAGGTTTATCTTCGCGCAGCCGACCCGGTCCCTCCCCTCATCGGAAAGCAGATAGAGCTCGGGCCTCTTGGGATGGAAGAAGGCGGGCTCATAGACCGTGTCCTTCCTGGATAAGACCTTCTTGAGCGCGCCGCCGCCCGAACGCACTCCCCTATCGGGCGCGGCACCGCGGTCCTCCGGACTCGACGCAGCCCCCCCGCGCAGGTCGAGGAGCCAGAGGCTCACCTCGTTGTTGCCGGCGGCCTGGGCCAGGGCGAGCCTCTCTCCGGCGGAATCCAGCACCCCCCCGTCGAAGCTCCGCTCCGGCCCGGTGAGCGCCTCCTCTTTCCCGGTCGCGGAGTCCACCCGGTAGACGCGGAACACCGCCTTGTCCTCGTGGTTGGAGAGGACGAAGAGGCTCCTCCCGTCCGGGGAGGAGTCGAGCACCGTGGCGCGGAAGCCCGCATGCCCGTAGACGAAGCGCTGCGTGCTCTTGGCCAGGTCGTAGGCGTATATCGCGTAGTTCTCGTCTCCGCCTTCATCGAGGTTGAAATACCAGCCCTCCCCCTTGCGGTCGCGCCAGAGGCCCTTGACCGGCTTGCCGGGGTCCAGACGGAGGCGGAATTCCTTGGATTCGAAGCGGAGCTCATAGAGCCTGGGATAGGGATCGCCGGGCAGAGCCGCGGCCACGAGGCCCGAGCGGCCCTCATCGAGCGGCCAGAGCGGCCCGCGCGGGAGCACGATCTTGTCGAATTCCCCAAAAGGAACCCCCCTCGCGGGGGGATTCCCGGCGGGGGCGTTGCCCATGGGAGCCGCGTCCGAACGTCCCAAATAGAACATCGTTGCTAGGAAGGCAAGGATGACGGAGCGGAATCTCATTTTCATCCTCCGGGACGAATCTCCACGGGTCCGCGGCGCGCGGACCATTCACCCATGGGCCAGGTCTCATTGGCATGACGCAGGAGCCCGGGGTCTTTCCTGCAGGCTCCGATGAAATCGCGGACTTCCCCCCCCGCCCATGCCTCCCGGTAGAGCGTCCAGGCTTCCGGCTGGGTGTGGCGCCGGAGGTCCGCGGGCGCGAAGGGCAAAGCGTTGAGGAGCTTGACCTTCCCGTCCGGGACCACGAGGACCATCGCCTGGGGGCTTTCGAGCCGGACCTCCATCTCCCTGAGGATGTCCCAGGGATACACCGAGAGCCGCGCGGGGAAACCCCGCCCTTGGGCATGCTCCGCCAAGCGCTTGGACGCGCTCTCCCACTCTTGCGCGGAGGGAGCGAGAGCCTCCCAATCCGCGGCGGCGCGCCCCAGGCGCATGGCCGGTCCGGTGATGAAGGCCCGGGCGCCCAGGCTGGAAGCGAGGTCATAGGCCTCCACCATACACCCCAGATTGGGCTTGAGCGGGACGAAGACGAACTCCCCGGGGATCAGAGCCTCGTGGCGTTTGAGGATCATCAGCGAGGCGAAGGCCGCGGCCAGCGGCCCCTTGTCGTCCAGCACGCCCCGCCCGTAGAGCATGCCGTCCTTCTCGAAGGGCT
>CAYWAR010000103.1:0-830 GCA_964455765.1 uncultured Elusimicrobia bacterium | reverse complement strand
GCCCCAGATTCGGCTTGAGCGGGACGAAGACGAACTCCACGGGGAGGCCGCGCTTGGCCAGCCGCTCGATGGAAGCCAGCGCCTTCTTGAAATCGCCTCCGGGGCGGATGCTCTCATGGGTGCGGGCATCCGCGCCGTCGACCGAGATCTGCACGCATTCGGTGTCGAGACCCGCGAGACGGTCGGCGGCCGCGTCGTCGATGCGCAGGCCGTCGGTCTCAATCTTGAGGGCCGTCCCTCCGCGCGACAAGGCTTCAAAGACGGCCCAGGCATGAGGGACGGCGAGCGGCTCCCCGCCTCCGAACGCGGCGTAAGGAATACCGGCCTTGATGATCTGCGCGGCGAGTCCCAGAGCCTCGCCTTGCGATAGCTCGGATTTCCAGGCCTTATCCGGCCCGGACTCCTCGCAGCAATGAAGACAGCGGCAGGAACAACAGTTGGTGAGCTGCCAGGCGAGGAAGAGGGGGGCCTGGTAGTCTCCTACCGAGGCCCCCCTCCGGTGCGTCACGTGAACCGGATGTACGGCTGGGCCATCACCCGCTGGGAGACTTCTTCCATGCACGGCTTCTCCCACGCCGGCTTCTCGGCCGCCGTCTCGGTTCCCGTCTTGTGCTCGTTCATCGTGTCTCCTTGACCGCCGCCCGTGAGCCTGCGGGCGGCCGGGCTTGACGGCCCATCGAGGCCGCCGCCCCCTTCGCGAGCGGAGGACTTCCGCGCTCCGGGGACGATGCCCCCATGGGCAACGCCCCCTTCGCCAGCGGAGGACTTCCGCGCTCCGGGGACGGCACCCCCAGGGGTCGCGTCAAAACGATAAAACGGGTTGAAAGCGC
>CAYWAR010000102.1:3601-7812 GCA_964455765.1 uncultured Elusimicrobia bacterium | reverse complement strand
GTCCAGTTCGAGAAGGGCGAGAACGTGCGCATCACCGAGGGCCCCTTCCGCCACTTCATCGGCATCGTGGAGGACGTCAACGAGCCCAAGGCCAAGCTCAAGGCCATGGTCACCATCTTCGGACGGCCGACGCCGGTCGAGCTGGACTTTTTACAGGTGGAAAAACTCTAGCCTAATGAAACGACGCAGACCCCCCGAAGGAAGCACCCCCCCGTGGTGGGGGCGCTGAGATGGATCTTAAGTTCGTCCTCACCGGCGCCAAACGGGTCTTCGACCGGAGGCCTTTCTACGCCCAAGTCGTCGTGACCGACGACTGCAACCTCTCCTGCGCCTACTGCGACGAATACGAGCCCGGAGCTCCGGGCGTCCCGGTCTCCGCGCTCAAGCGCCGCATCGACCGGCTCGACGAGCTGGGCGTCCTGGTCTACGACCTTCTGGGCGGCGAGCCGCTCATGCACCCGGACATCGCGGCGGTCGTGGCCCACGCCAAGTCCAAGCGCGGCGGCTCGAACCTCGTCACCCTGATCACCAATGGCTTCCTGCTCGAGCGCTCCCTCATCGCGAACCTCAACGCCGCGGGCCTGGATTTCATGCAGGTGTCGGTGGACTCCCTGGAGCCGGGACCTCTCTCCGAAAAGTCCCTTAAGTCGCTGCTTCCCCGGCTGAGGCTGCTGGCTTCCCAGGCGCGCTTCAAGGTCGAGATACAGACCGTGCTCTCGGAGGAGACGGCCGAGGGCTACGACGCCTTCCGCGCGGAGCTCTCGGGCCTGCCCTTCGCCTTCGGGTTTTCCCTGCGCCACGCGCCGGGAGGGCGCATCGCCGTCCGCGGGCCCCGCCTCTTGGGCCTCCTCGAGCGCTATGGCGTATTCGAGGGAGTCAACTTCTACGGCAAGCATCTGTCGGAGATGCTTTCCGGGGACTTCTCGCGGCCATGGAAGTGCCTGGCGGGATTTAAATTCCTCTATGTCAACTCCCAGGGAAGGACGCAGTGGTGCGCCCAGCAGCGGGGCTGGCAGGTCCCCCTCGTGGACTTGGACGCTTCCGGGCTCAAGAGCAACGACGCGCACAAGCCCTGCGAAGCCGGGTGCGCGCTGGGCTGCGTTCGCATGGTCTCCCATACGCTGGGGGAGCCCTTGAGGACGCTCGGATCGAGCCTGAGGCTCGCGCTGGGCGCCGGCGCGCGTCCCCCCGCTCCTTTGCGCAAGGCCCCCCTCCGGGAGGTCCTGGTCTCGTGAGATGGACTCCCTAGAGGCGCGTGCGATGCCGCTGCGGCGCTTCCAGATGCGCAGCCTGAACCTGGGGTTCTGGGGCGCGTTGGTGGCCGCCCTCGTCGCCCTGGCGGCCGGCGGCGTCATGCTGCTCCTGCTCTTCGGCAAGGCCCTGCTCGTCTCCGCGGCGGTGTCCTGGCTCTGGCCCCGGTTCTTCTCGCCGGAGTTCACGCGTTGGGTCTTCGGCACCGAGAGCATCTCTTTTTGGAAAGTGCTTGTGATGGTCCTCATCGCCGGGGCGGTCCTGGAGACGGTCCGGCGCTGGAGAAGACGCTAGACTAGACCGAGGCCCTGGACGCAGGAGGGCCGCTTGAAGGTCACGGAGGGAGCATGGCGAAAAAAGTAAAGACGCAGATCAAGCTGCAGATCCCGGCCGGGGCGGCGAACCCGGCCCCGCCCGTCGGGCCGGCCCTGGGCCAGCACGGCGTGAACATCATGGACTTCTGCAAGCAGTTCAACGAGCGGACCAAGAGCATGGAGGCGGGGATGACGATCCCCGCGGTCATCACGGTCTACGAGGACCGCTCGTTCACGTTCATCACGAAGATGCCCCCGGTCTCCTCGCTGCTCAAGAAGGCGGCGGGCTTGGCCAAGGCGTCGGGCGAGCCCAACCGCAATAAGGTGGGCAAGATCACCCTCCAGCAGGCCACGGAGATCGCCCAGGCCAAGATGCCCGACCTCAACGCGAGCACGGTCGATGCCGCGGTGCGCATGGTCCAAGGGACCGCGCGGTCGATGGGCATCGAGATCGTCGAGTCCTGAGGGGGAGACCATGGGAAAGAGATTGAACGCCGCCGTCAAGCAAGTGGAAGAAGGGAAGCTCCACACCCTGGCCGAGGCCGCCGCTGTGGTCAAGAAGTGCGCCACGGCCAAGTTCGACGAGACCGTCGAGCTCCATGTCCGTCTGGGCATCGACCCCAAGCAGAGCGACCAGACCGTGCGCTCCTCGGTGGTCCTGCCGCACGGCGTGGGCAAGACCCGCCGCGTGGCGGTCGTCACCAAGGGAGAGAAGGTCAAGGAGGCCGAGGCCGCCGGAGCGGACCTGGTGGGCTCCAACGAGCTCATCGAGGAGATCGCCAAGGGCCGCATGGACTTCGACGTCCTGGTGGCCTCCCCGGACCTGATGAAGGACATCTCCAAGCTGGGAAAACTCCTGGGGCCGCGCGGGCTCATGCCCAACCCCAAGAGCGGGACGGTGACCTTCGACATCGGACAGGCCGTCAAGGAGCTCAAGGGCGGCCGCGTGGAGTTCAAGAACGACGACTACGGCATCGTGCACCTGGCCGTGGGCAAGGCCTCCTTCGAGCCGCAGAAGCTGGCCGACAACGCGAAGACGGTCTTGGACGCGATCCTCAAGCTCAAGCCCGCCTCCTCCAAGGGCATCTATGTCCGGAGCGTGACCCTGTCCTCGACCATGGGGCCGGGGGTGTCCGTAAACCCCGCGCTCTAGCGCAAAGGGCCTCCGAGCCGTCCGGCTCGGAGGCCCTTTCCTATTCATGGGACCATCCTCTGACGCCCCGCGCACGCCGGACTCCGTCCAGGCGACGGCGCCGGCGCGCGTAGACCTGGCGGGAGGGACCCTCGACATCCCCCCCCTCTATCTGTTCCACGCTCCCGTCTGCACGATCAACGTCGCCGTGAGTTTGCGGGCCGAGGTCCGCGCGCGCCGGAGGCGCGACGGACGGCTGAGCTGCCGGGACCTCGGCACAGGGGCCCGGCGGGCCTGGCCTTCCTATGCCGCGCTCCGGGAGGACGCCCTCTCCTCGGACCTGGCGGCCGGACTCCTGGGCGAGTTCCAAGTCCCCGGCGGGGCGGAGGTGGAGGTTAAGACGAGCGCGCCGCGCGGTTCCGGTCTCGGCGGGTCCTCCTGCCTGGGCATCGCCGTGGGCGCGGCGCTTTCGCGCCTCGCGGGCGTCCGGCTCTCCCGCGCGGCGCTCATCGCGCGGGTCAAATCCGTGGAGACCCGGGTGATCGCGGGTCCCACGGGCTACCAGGACTATTACGCCGCGGCCTTCGGCGGCCTGAGCATCATCGATTTCGGCGCGGCCGGGCCTCGCCGGCGGGCGGCGGGGAGCGCGAGGTTCCTCCGCGCTCTGGAAGAGAGCCTCTTGCTCGTCTATTCCGGGGTCCAGCATTTCTCCGGTACCAACAACTGGGAGCTCTTCAAGCGACATTTGGACGGAGACCGCCGCATCCGCCGCTTTTTCGCCGCTCTGGCGGAGAACTCGCGCAGGATGCGCGAGGCCGTCCTGGCCGGCGACCTTCCCAGGGTCGCGCGGGAGATGAGCCGCGACTGGGAGACGCGCAGGGCCATGATCCCGGGGATGTCCACTCCCCCCATCGACCGCTTCCTCGCCGGAGCAAAACGGCTCGGATCCTGGGGGCACCGAGTCTGCGGCGCGGGCGGCGGCGGCGGCGTGGCCCTGCTGGCCCCGTCTCCCGCGCACGCCGGCATCAAGGCCTTGGCCGGCCGGCTGGGGATGTCTCCGCTCAGCGTGTCCATCGAACGGGGTGGGCTGACCTGCGCCTGAGCGCCGTCATAGATTTCCATGACGGAAATCTCCTATGATTCGTGTACGCGGCGCACGAAGCGCGCCGCGCGTATTCAAAGCCGCGCCCGAGGGGCGCATCCAGATATGTCGTCTATAGCGAGGACTCCCATGACGACCACCACGGCCTTCGAGGTACTGCCCGCCGTTTCCTCTTTCCTGGATAAGCCCCGGCATAAGCTCCTCATCGGCGGCCAGTGGGCCGAAGCGGCCTCCGGACGGACCTTCGAGACCGTCGACCCCTCCGACGGCCGGACTCTCGGCCTCGTGGCCGAAGGCGACGCCGAGGACATCGACCGGGCCGTGGCCGCGGCGCGCCGCGCCTTCCAGGGTCCCTGGTCGCGCCTGAGCCCCTCGGAGCGGGCGAAGCTGATCTATAAGCTGGCGGACCTGC
>CAYWAR010000102.1:0-3591 GCA_964455765.1 uncultured Elusimicrobia bacterium | reverse complement strand
GAGAAGCATTCGGAGGAGTTCGCGCAGTTGGAGACCTTGGACAACGGGAAATCCATCCGCGAGAGCACGCGGGGCGACCTGCCGCTCGCCGTGGACCTCCTGCGCTATTTCGCCGGCTGGGCGACGAAGATCCATGGGGAGACGCTTCCGGTGAGCGTCCCCTATTACCCCGGTTCCAAGTTCCTCCATTACACCGTTCGAGAGCCCGTGGGAGTGGTGGGGGCGATCATTCCCTGGAATTTCCCCCTCCTCATGGCCGTAGAGCGCCTCGCCCCGGCCCTGGCCTGCGGGAACACCGTGGTGCTCAAGCCCGCGGAGCAGACCCCGCTCACGGCCCTGCGCCTGGGCGAGCTGGTCCTGGAGGCCGGCATCCCGGAGGGCGTGGTCAACGTCGTCCCCGGCTACGGGCCCACGGCCGGCGCGGCCCTGGCCCGGCACATGGAGGTCGACAAGCTCACCTTCACCGGCTCCACCGAGGTGGGGCGCGAGGTGATCAAGGCCTCCGCCGGGAACCTCAAGCGGGTGTCCCTGGAGCTCGGAGGGAAGTCCCCCAACATCGTGTTCGCCGACGCCGACCTGGAGGCGGCGGCCAAAGGGATGTTCATGGGCATCTTCTACAACCAAGGGCAGTGCTGTTCGGCCGGGGCGAGGATATTCGTCGAGAAGTCAAAATTCGAACCCCTGGTCGCGGCCCTGGCCGAGAAAGCCAAGACGGTCCGGCAGGGGCCGGGACTCGACCCCAAGACCCAGATGGGCCCGCTCATCTCGAAGGAACAGCTCGAGCGCGTGCTGGGCTATGTCGAGGCGGGAAAGCGCGAGGGCGCCCGGCTCCTCTGCGGAGGCGAACGCGCGCCGGAACCCGGGCTCAAGAACGGCTATTTCATCAAGCCCGCGGTGTTCTCCGAGGTCTCCCCGGACATGAAGATCGCTCAGGAGGAGATATTCGGCCCGGTGGCGACGGTGATTCCCTTCGAGAGCGAGGAGGACCTCACCGCCAAGGCGAACGGGACCATCTACGGCCTGGTGGCCGGCGTGTGGACCAAGGACATCAAGCGCGCCTTCCGCATGGCCCAGGCGCTCAAGGCCGGGACCGTCTGGATCAATTGCTATCACTTCGTGGACGCCGCGGCCCCGTGGGGCGGGGTCAAGCAGTCCGGCTACGGCCGTGAGAAAGGCCCCTACGCCTTGGAGCAATACACCCAGCTCAAGAGCGTCTGGGTGGACCTCAACTGATGGTTCCGGCGGCGGCGGAAATGGAACTGCTCGTCGAAACGCGGGAGGGGGTCCTGCTCCTGACGCTCAACCGCCCCCAGGTGCTCAATTCCCTGACCGACGCCATGCTCCGGAGCCTGCTTGACGCCCTGCGCGGGGCGGAGCGCGACCCCGGCATCCGCGCCGTGGTCCTGGCGGCCTCGGGCCGGGCATTCTGCGCCGGGGCGGACCTGGGCCGTCTGGTCGAGTCCTACCGTCCCGGCACGGCTCCCTCCCTGGGCGCGGAGCTCACGGAGAAATTCAACCCGCTCGTGCTCCAACTGCGCCGCATGGAGAAACCGGCCATCGCCGCGGTCAACGGCGTCGCGGCGGGCGCGGGCGCGAGCCTGGCCCTGGCCTGCGACATCCGCCTCTGCGCGCCGGAGGCCAAGTTCATCGCGGCCTTCATCTCGGTGGGGCTTGCGCCCGATTCCGGGATCACGCATCTTTTCGCGCACAGGCTCGGCCTGGGACCGGCGCTCGAGCGCTGCTGGACCGCGGAGCCGATCACGGCCGAGGAAGCGCTGGGCTTCGGCCTGGTCAACCGCGTCCTCCCCGCCTCCGAGCTCAAGGCCGCGGCGCTCGCCCTGGCGGGCCGCATCGCGAAGATGCCCCCCCGTGCCGTGGCGCTGACCAAGCGTTCCTTCAACCGCGCCCTGGAGTCCTCCTTCGAGGGCCATCTGGAATACGAGGCCCAGCTCCAGGAAGTCCTGGGCAGGACCAAGGACCACCTGGAAGGCGTGCGGGCCTTCTTGGAGAGACGGACGCCGGTGTTCACCGGGGAGTGACCATGGGAACCAGACAGCCCGAAGGGAGGAAGGAACGCCTGCTGGAGGAGAAGCTCGCCTCCGGGGGCAAGGTCGAAACGGTGGAGGAGATGACCGAGGAGTACCGCCGCCACCTGACCAACCTGATGATGATGCAGGCGGACTCGGAGCTGGCCGGGGCCTTCGGCTATGTCCCGTGGATCGCGAAGTCCCCGGACATCAAGGAGACGCTCCAGGTCGCGCAGATCGTCAAGGACGAGGTGCGCCACGCCCGCGTCATGTACCGGCTCCTCGAGGGCCTGGGCGTGGACGTGGACGCCTATTACAAGGAGCACAACTTCAGCCTGCGCGTCGACGACTCCGACCTGGGCACCCTGCGCGCGGCCGAGGACAAGCGCGTCAACATCTTCTATTACCCCATCGAGACCTGGAACGATTTTATCATGTTCAATTTCTGCATGGACCGCGGGGCGGGGCATCAGCTCGAGGACTCCCTGGAGTGCTCCTATAAGCCCTGGTGCGACGGCATGGAGGGCATCTTCAAGGAAGAGGCCATGCACATGGCCCATGGCGACCAATGGACGCAAAAGCTCGCCTCGGATGCCCGGACCCGCGAGGGCATCCAGGCCGCTCTCGACAAATGGTACCCTCGCACCATGAACATATTCGGCCGGGCCGATTCGCCCAAGAACAAGATCTACCGCAAGCTCGGCCTCAAGAAAAGGGACAACGAAGCCGTGCGGCAGGCCTTCGCCAAGGACGTGGCCCGCAAGTGCCGCCTCTTCGGCCTCCAGGTCCCGGCGTGGAAGCCGGTGGCGTCCAGGATGAGCGAGGAGCCGTTCATCCCGGGCTGAGCTGAAAATCACCGCGTGAGCGAGCTCATCGGCGTCGTCGGCGCGGGGACGATGGGGCTGGGGATCGCCCGGCTTTGCGGGCAGAGCGGATGCTCCGTCCTCCTTCACGACTCCCGGCCGGAAGCGCTCTCCTCCGCCCGGGAGAGGCTGGTCAAGGGCCTCGAATCCGCGGTGCGCGGCGGCCGTCTCGACGCCGAGGCTGCGGAGCGGGCCCGGCGCTCGGTGCGCGCGGCCCGCGGGCTCGTGGAATTCAAGGACGCGGATTTCGTCTTCGAGGCGGTCAGCGAGGACCTGCCTCTTAAGCAAGCGCTTTTCCGGGACCTCGACGCCCTGCTTCCCGAGAGGGCGGTCTTGGCGACGAACACCTCCTCGTTCTCCGTGCAGGCCGTATCCGAGCGCCTGCTCAGGCCCGACAGGGTGTTGGGCCTGCATTTCTTCAACCCACCCTACGCCATGAAGCTGGTGGAGATCGTGCGTTCATCCAAGACCTCCGACCGGGCTTTCCGTAAGGCCTGGGACCTGGCCTTGGCCCTCGGTCGCCTGCCCGTGGAGGCCAAGGATACCCCGGGCTTCATCGTCAACCGCGTCCTGCGGCCCTTCTATCTCGAATCCCAACGCGCGGCGGCCGAAGGGTGGGGCGCTTATTCGGCCTTCGACGCGGCTTTGCGCGCCGTGGAGAAGCTCCCGATGGGGCCTTTCGAGCTCATGGACCTCATCGG
>CAYWAR010000101.1:0-7839 GCA_964455765.1 uncultured Elusimicrobia bacterium | reverse complement strand
CACCCTCAATCAAACGGAGGAGTTCTCCAGGCTGCTGGATGCCATCCGGGAAACATACGGTTCCGCGGTGAGGGAACGGCGCAAGGAGCGTCACCGGAGGCCTCGATTCACGTGAAGCGGCTTGAAATCTACGCCCATGCCGGGGCCTTCGCGGAGAACAAGGACGCGGCCAGAGACCTTCGCCTCAAGGAGATCATCCCGGCCCTCGACAAAGGGGAGCATGTCGTCTTGAGCTTCGATCGAGTCGACGCGGTCACACAGTCTTTCATCCACGCCTTGATAAGCGATCTGATGCGAAAGCGGGGTCCCGGCGTGCTCGATCACCTCGAGTTCAACTCCTGCAACGACACCGTGAGGAAGATCATCACGATCGTCGTCGAATACATGCAGGAGAGCGGCTGAGAGCGGCGCCCGCCGCGGGAACCAAGTTGTTCTTCAAGAAACTAAAAGTGGTAAAATGCGCGACGCCTGCATCCTGCGAGATGCCGGCTTCGCGCATCCGGTTGGGTGGCAGAGCGGTCAAATGCACTGGTCTGTAAAACCAGCGGGCCAAGCCCTACATAGGTTCGAATCCTATCCCAACCACCGTTTTTTCCGGTGCCCAGCGAAACCATCCTAGTCGTCGAGGACGAGAAGAACCTCCTCAAGGTCCTGCGCTATAACCTGGAGGAAGCCGGCTACCGCGTCCTCGCCGCGGCCGACGGCGACTCCGCCCTGGCGCAATTCCAGAAAGACGCTCCCGCCCTGGTCCTCCTCGACATCATGCTCCCCAAACAGGACGGCTTCGAGGTCTGCAAGGCCCTGCGCTCGCGCTCCAAGGTCCCCATCCTCATGCTCACGGCCCGCAAGGAGGAGATCGACCGGGTGCTGGGCCTCGAGCTGGGCGCCGACGATTACGTGACGAAACCCTTCAGCGTCCGGGAACTGCTGGGCCGGGTCAAGGCCATACTCCGGCGCTCCTCGGCCGGCGGGCCCGGACCCTCCGCGTTCCGCGCCGGCGGGCTGGAAGCGGACCTGGAGCGCTACGAGGTCCGGGTCCAAGGCAGGCCCGCCGCCCTGAGCCCCAAGGAGTTCTCCTTCCTCAAGGAGCTCATCCTGGCCGATGGCAGGGCCCTGACGCGCGACCAGCTCCTGGAGAAGGTCTGGGGCTACGACAAATCCATGGAGATCGACACCAACACCGTGGACCAGCACATCGCCCGGCTCAGGGACAAGCTCGGCCCGGAGGCGGGGCGCATCGTCACGGTCAAGAACGTGGGCTACCGCCTCAAGACCGGCTAGGGGGTTGTGAAACAAAAACATGGACACTTTGGCTGAGGTGATTTTGGAGCGAGACAAGGAGCGAGGAGCGAGCATACCCTCTGCGGTATGTGAGCGACGAGCGACGCAGTCGCAGCCCAAAAGCGCCCAGCCCCTTCGGGGTAGGGGGAACCACGGTGTGGTTCCCCACTGGGATGGCCGTCGGAGGGGGTGCCCGGAGGGGCGCCCATCTTTGAACGACTTCTTCGTTGCTCTTCGGTCACAATGCGCAGAGGCATTGCTCCCTCCTCGCGCCTCGAATTCGTCTCAAACATGGGCCTCCAAAGTGTCCATGTTTTTGTTTCACAACCCCTAATGCCCCCTCGCTTCGGCGGAGGATTCTTCCGCACGCTCACGCTGGCCTTCTGCCTCACCTCGATCCCGGCGGTGATCGCGACCGGCGCGCTGCTGACCGGGACGGCCCGGGAGCACCTGGTCCATGAGCTGAGCGCGGGCCTCTTCACGCAGCTGCGCCTTATCCGCTCGCAGGCCGACCCCTCCGCCTTTTCCATGCGCTGCGGCCAGGGCCCCCGCACCGCGTGCGAGAATCCCTTTCACGCGCTTGCCGCCCGCCTCGGCTCGGCGTCCGCGCGCCGGATCACCTTCATCTCCTCCGAGGGCGTGGTGCTGGGGGATTCCTCGCTTTCGGCGCAGGAGCTGGCCCGAGTCGAGAACCACGGCGAAAGGCCGGAGGTCTGGGCCGCGCTCCAGGGCCGCGAGGGTTCCGCCTCCAGGCGCAGCGGGACGCTCGGCGTAGACTTCCTCTACGCCGCCGTCCCGGTCGAGCGCGAGGGGCGCGTCGCGGGCGTGGTCCGCGCCGCGGTGTCCCTGGAGGAGATCGAACGAAAGGTGAAAGAGCTGCGCCGGGGCACGGTCTGGATCACCCTGTGCGCGGCCTTGCTGGCGCTGGCCGCGGCCCTCCTCCTCTCCCGCTCGCTGGCCGCGCCGGTGCTGGCCATGTGCGCGGCCGCCGACAAGATGGCGGCCGGGGACCTCGGGGCCCGGGTGCGAAGCTGCTCCCAAGACGAGCACGGCCGCCTGGGGCGGACGCTCGACCTGCTGGCCGAGAAGGCGCAGTCCACGATCGCGGCGCTCTCCCATGAGAAAGCCCAGCTCACCATGATCCTTTCCACGATGGTGGAGGCCGTGGTCGCCGTCGACTCGCGCAAGTCCATCCTGACGGTCAACGAGGCGTTCGCCCGCCTGGCCGGACTCCCCGCTGAGCAGGCGGCCGGGAAGGCCTTTGGCGAGGCGCTGCGCAACGACGAGCTCTCCGCCCTGCTCGAGCGCGTCCTGGAGAAAGGAGAGCGGGCCACCCGCGAGCTCACCCTCTTCTCTCCCGAGGAACTGGTCTTCGAGGCCAACGCCCTGCCCATCCGGGAGGGGGGTAAGACCGCGGGCGCCCTGGGCGTCCTCCACGACATCACGCGCTTGCGGCGTTTGGAACAGCTGCGCAAGGAGTTCGTGGCCAACGTCTCCCACGAGCTCAGGACTCCCCTGGCCTCCATCCAAGGCTCGGCCGAGACCTTGCTCGGCGGGGCGATGGAGAAACCGGGGCCGCGCCGGGAGTTTACCCAGGCTATAAAGGAGGACGCCGACCGTCTCTCCCTGCTCGTCGAGGACCTCCTGGACCTCTCCGCCATCGAATCCGGGAGGCAGCCGCCGAAGCTGGACTCCCTCTCCCCGGCCGACATCGCGAGGGAGACCGCCGAAAAACTCGCCCCCGCCGCGGCCAGGAGGAAAGTCCGCATCGAGATAAACGGAGCGGGCGTCCCGCCCGCGCTCGCCGACGCCGAGCAGGTCCGCCAGGTGTTCACCAATCTCCTCGACAACGCGATAAAGTTCAACCGGGAGGGCGGCTCCGTCTCGGTCTCCTTCGCGGCGGAGGGAGCCTTCCTGCGCGTCGAGGTGCAGGACACCGGCGCCGGCATCCCCGCCCCGGACCTGCCCCGCGTCTTCGAGCGTTTCTATCGCGTGGACAAGGCCCGCTCCCGCGAACTGGGCGGGACGGGCCTGGGCCTCTCCATCGTCAAGCACATCGTGGAAGCCCACGGCGGGAGCGTCTCGGTGGAAAGCGTCGAGGGCCGGGGCTCCAGCTTCCGCTTCACACTTCCGCTCTAGCCCCGCGGCCCCAGCCGCGGCGTTATTCGCCTTTTCGAACCCCCGTCATCCCACCGTCAGAAAGATGTTATCCCCCCGCCATGGTCCCCCCCTCCCCTCCTCCGCTAGACTATGTGCGTGAAGAACGGAGGCAAGGTGAAAAGGAGACTGCTCATACGATCGGCATGCGCGGCGGCGCTCGCGCTGGGGGCGGGCGAGGGCGCACGGGCGGTGGAGCCCGCGAAGTCCCCCTTCGGCACAGTCGCCATCAGCGGGTTCCTGCAGGGCTGGTTCGAGACGAACCAGACTCCCTACGCCAAGGACGGCGTCCTCTTGCGCCGGGCAGAGATCAAGTTCTCGGGGCAGGCGCATCCGGGGGCCTCTTGGCTCATCGTCATCGATCCGGCCAAGCCGGTCAACATCAAGACGCAAGCGCAGGGCGGCGCGATCACGGCGGCGCAAGCCGACCCCAAAAGCCTCATCCTCAAGGACATGGCCTTCGTGTTCTCCGCGGAGGACAAGCTCCCCGGCGCGTCGCTGCAGGCCGGGCAGTTCAAACCGCCCTTCGGCATGGAGGGGATCGCCTCTTCCTCCATGCTGGACACCGCCGAGCGCTCGGCCTTGAGCTCGACCTTGGGCTGGTCCGACTACCGGGACGTGGGAGCCATGGTCAAATATGGGAGGGGGCCGTGGCAGGTCCTCGCGGGGTTCTTCAACGGGGAAGGCCCCAATACGAGCGACGCGAACCGGGATAAGGATTTCGCCGGGAAGATCGCCGTCGAGCCGGGCGGAGGCCTCCATCTGGGCCTCTCGGGCTATACGGGACGCGGCAAAGCGGCCCGGTATCTCAACGAGCGCTGGGGGGGTGAATTCGCTTGGCTCTCCGGACCCTGGTTCCTTAAGGGAGAGTTCGCCGCCGGTCATGGAGCCACCTCGACCTCCGCTTCCCCGGGCCAGAGGACGGCCTATGGGACTCTAGGGCGCGCGCTCCTGCCCGACCTCCAGGGCGTCGCGCGCCTGGACTGGTGGGATCCCGACACCGCGGCCGGAGGGGACATCCAGAAGGAACTGACGCTCGGCCTCAACTGGCTGGTCAAGGACCACGACTGCAAACTGCAGGCGAATTTCGTGCTGCATGGCGAAGAGGGACCCTCGGTCAACAACGACGTGTTCCGTTTGGCCGCGCAGATGAAGTTCTGAGAGGTGAGATAAAAATGAAACGGATGATGGCGGCGGCCCTCGCGGCCGCCTTAGCCGCGCCGGCCGCGGCGGAGACGGTCGTGCTCAACGGCGCGGGAGCGACTTTCCCGTATCCGATCTACTCCAAGTGGTTCGACAAGTACCACGAGCTGGACCCGAACGCGCAGATCAACTACCAGTCCATCGGCTCCGGGGGCGGCATGCGCCAGATCACGGAGAAGACCGTGGACTTCGGCGCCACCGACGGCCCCATGACCGACAGCCAGCTCTTCAAGGTGGACGGCAAGCTCCTCCATGTCCCCACGGTGCTCGGCGCGGTCGTCTTGGCCTTCAACCTCAAGGGCGTGGAGAAGCTGACCGTATCCGGCCCGGTGCTGGCCGACATCTTCCTGGGCAAGATCAGGCGCTGGAACGACCCGGCGCTCGCCAAGCTCAACTCGGGCGCGGCCCTGCCCGACGCCCCCATCACCGTGGTGCACCGCTCCGACGGCTCGGGGACCACCTTCTGCTTCACGGACTACCTCTCCTCGGTGAGCAAGGACTGGGAGAAGGCGGCCGGGCGGGGCGCCTCGGTCAAGTGGCCCCTCGGCCTGGGAGGCAAGGGCAACGAAGGCGTGGCCGGGCTGGTCAAGCAGACCCCCAATTCCATCGGCTACATGGAGCTGATCTACGCCAAGCAGAACGACATCGCCTACGCCTCCGTGATCAACCGGGCGGGCAAGGCCGTGCGCGCGGAGGTGGACTCGGTCACGGCCGCGGCCGAAGGGAAGAAGATGCCCCGGGACTTCCGCGTCTCCATCGTGGACGCGGAAGGCGAGAAGGCCTACCCCATCTCGACCTTCACCTGGCTGCTGGTCTACGAGGCGAACCCGGGGCCCAAGGGCGCGGCGCTCAAGGGCTTCCTCCGGTGGATGCTCAAGGACGGCCAGAAGCTGGCGCCGGAGCTGGGCTACGCCCCTCTCCCGGAGAAGGTCAACAAGATGGTCGTGCAGGCCGTGGAGTCCCTGCGTTGACCCCGGCCGCCGCGGCAAGCCGGGGGCTCGGGCGAAGGCCCCGCGAGCGGCCCTCGGACCGGGTCTTCCGCCTCGCCTTGGCGGCCCTCGCCTGTTCGGTCATCGGCTTGGCCCTGGTTTTCGCCTGGCAGTTGGCCGCTCACTCCCTGCCCGCATGGCGGAAGTTCGGACCGGCCTTCCTGTGGACGAGCGAGTGGAACCCGGTGGAGGGCGTCTTTGGAGCGCTTCCCTTCATCTACGGAACGCTCGCCTCCTCGGCCTTGGCCCTGCTCATCGCCCTGCCGCTGGGCATCGGGGCCGCGGTCTTCATGGCCGAGTTGGCTCCCCGCAGGCTTTCCGCGGTCCTGAGCTTCCTCATAGAGCTTTTGGCCGCGGTGCCGAGCGTGATCCTGGGGATGATGGGGATATTCGCCCTGGTCCCCCTGGTGCGCGGCGCCCAGCCGTGGCTGGAAAGCCATCTGGGCTTCCTGCCCCTCTTCCGGGGAACGCCCTACGGCGTGGGCCTGCTCAGCGCCGGGCTGATACTCTCCGTCATGATACTGCCCTACATCACCGCCATCACCCGCGAGGTGCTGCTCGCCGTGCCCCGGCCGCTCAAGGAGGCGATGCTCGCGCTGGGGGGGACCCCGGCCGAGACCGTCCTCAAGGTGAGCCTCCCCTACGCCCGGCCGGCCGTGCTTGGCGCCGCCTTCCTCGCCTTGGGCCGGGCCTTGGGGGAGACCATGGCCGTGACCATGGTCATCGGCAACACCCCGCAGATATCCGCCTCACTCTTCGACCCAGCCTATACCATGGCGGCCGTGATCGCCAACGAACTGGCCGAGGCCGTCGAGGACATACACCTCGCTTCCCTCATCGCCGTGGGGCTCTCGCTCTTCGCCATCACGCTGGCGGTGAACGCCGGCGCCCGACTCCTGCTCCATCGCCTGGAGGGACGGCCGTGAGAGAAGCGGGGTACGCGCGGCGCAAGCTGGCCGGACAAGCCTTCTTCGCGTGGACCGCGCTCTGCGCCCTCCTGGCCTGCTCCATCCTTTTCGTCATCCTGGGCTACATCGCCTGGCAGGGAGCGGGCGCCTTGGACCTCTCCTTCCTCACCCGCCTCCCCAAGCCGGTGGGCGAGAAGGGGGGCGGGATCGCCAACGCCATCGCGGGCTCGGCCAAGGTCGTGGGCTTGGCCGCCCTGCTCGGCCTTCCCCTCGGAACGGCGGGCGGGCTCTTCCTGGGAGAGTATCCGAGGAGCCGCCTCTCTTTTTGGGTCCGCTACGCGGCCGACGCGATCAACGGGATCCCCTCCATCATCATCGGGCTCATCGTATATACTCTTCTAGTCCTACCCATGAAGAGCTTCAGCGCCCTGGCGGGCTCGGCGGCCCTGGCCGTCATCATGACGCCCATCGTCCTGCGCAATACCGAGGAGTTCATCCGCCTGGTCCCGGACTCCCTACGCGAGGCAGGCCTGGCGCTGGGCATCCCCCGCTGGAAGGTGACCCTTTTTATCGTCCTGCCCGCGGCGTCGAAGGGGATACTCACCGGCTGTTTGTTGGCCGTCTCCCGGGCCGCCGGGGAAACCGCGCCCCTCCTCTTCACCGCCTTCGGCAACCGCTATTGGGACAACGGCTGGCTCCACCCCATCGCGACGCTCCCGATGGCCGTTTACACCTACGCCCTCTCGCCCTACGAGGACTGGCACCGCCAGGCCTGGGCCGCGGCGCTGATCCTCATCCTCTTCGTGCTGGCGCTCAACGGCGCAAGCCGGCTGTGGCTCAGGCCCTCGGAAGGCGCCGGGACATGAGCGGAACCGGCGCGCCCGCGCCGCCCGTCCTCGAGTTCCGCCGCCTGAGCGCGGGCTACGGGGCCGGCCCGGTGGTCAAGGAGGTGAGCCTGGAGGTCCCCAAGGGACTTGTCACGGCGATTATCGGCCCCTCGGGCTGCGGGAAGTCGACGCTGATCCGCTGCATCAACCGCCTGCACGAGACCTCCCCGGGCGCGACCTGCTCGGGAGACATCCTGCTCGAGGGCGAGGGCGTCTTCGGGATGGACCCGGTGCTCCTGCGCCGCCGCGTCGGCATGGTGTTCCAGCGGCCCAACCCCTTCCCGAGCATGAGCGTCTACGAGAACGTGGCCGCGGGACTCAGGCTCGGCGGCCTGCGCGAGCGCTCGGAACTCGCCGCCCGCGTCGAGCGCAGCCTGCGCCGGGCGGCGCTCTGGGAGGAGGTCAAGGACCGGC
>CAYWAR010000100.1:0-7863 GCA_964455765.1 uncultured Elusimicrobia bacterium | reverse complement strand
GCGAGATGTCCGCCAAGTGGAATTCCCCCTGCTGATAATACCGTCCCGTGGTCCGCGCTTGCCGGGGATCGGCCAACAGTCTCTGGAAGATCTGATCGGTGGGAGGGAACACCAGGACCGCGGGGGTCCTCGTGTCCGGGCCGGTCCCCCAGGCCGCGCTCCCCGCGCAGAGAGCGAGGAGGAACAGCGAGGCGACCCTCCGAGCCCGTCTGCCGTTGTTTTTCAAGTCTCCTTCCTCATGTCCCAAGCACGCCGGCGGCCCGGCGCGTTCAATCTTTCTTATGCGTTCCGTCGCAGTAAGGCGCCGCAGCGGACCTGCGGCAGCCGCACCAGGCGACTTTCTTGGGCTCGGCGAGCTCGACGATCATCGGCTTCTTGCCCGTGTTCTTGCGCGCGTGGGAGCCGTCGCAATAGGGCTGTTTCTCGGATTCCCCGCAGGCGCACCAAGCCTTGCGGCCCGCCGTCTCGTCGATCACGTAAGGGAAGTTCTGTTTCGCCATCGTATGCCTCCTAGTGCCTGGTCCGGGTCATGGGAACGGCTTGCGCGCGGCCTTGCCGTCCAAAATGTCTCCCGCCGTGCGCGGGTCGTTGGTGGGGAGCTCGCAGGCGTAATCGAGGCAGATATAGGCCGAGGCTTTGCCGTGTATGGGATAGACCCCTTTGACGAAGGGCATGTGGCGGCCCAGCCGCTTTCGGTCCTCATCGCCCCGCACGAGCATGAGGATCCGGTTGGGCAGGTACCTGGAATGGACGACGCGGAGCAGCTCCCGGGTGCCGGGATCGTCTCTCTTCCCGGCGATGAGTATCTGCTTGGGTTTCGACAGGGAAAAATCCAAGGCGCAGAGCATCTGCGCCGTCGCCCTCGGATAGCGAGCCATCAGCCCAGCGAAGCGCTCCAGGGTCTTCTCCGCCGCCTTGCGCAGGTCCTCGCGGTCGGTGATCTGGGCCAGCCGCAGGAGGGTGAGCGCGGCCACGGACCCCGCGCTCGGCTCGGAGCCGTCCTGATCCTGCATGATGCGCGCCAGAAGCCCCTTGGCCGTCTCCGTGGACACCATGTAAAAGCCGCCTTTCTCCGCGTCATGGAAACGCTCGAGCATGGACTCCGAGAGCTTCAAGGACCAGTCGAGCCATTCCGGGTCGAAGGAGGCCTCATAGAGGTCGAGCAGTCCGGCGGCCATGAAGGCGTAGTCGTCGGCCATCCCCTCGACCGAGCGATTCCCGTCCCTCCAGGAGCGGTAGAGCGTGCCCGAACGCTCGTCATAGAGGTTCGCGCGGAGGAACCGGGCGGCTTTCTCGGCCCTGCGGAGATAATCGTCGTCCTCGAGCGTCTGCGCTCCCCGGGCGAAGGCCGAGAGCGCGAGGCCGTTCCAGGAGGCGATGAACTTGTCGTCGAGACTCGGCCGCGGGCGCCGGGCCCGGGCCCTGAGCAGGGCTTGCCGGGACTCCGCCAGCCGGTTCTCGGCCTCGCGCTTGGCCACGGCGAATCTCTTGGCCGTCTCCTCGATGGTCCGGGCTTCGTAGAGGATGTTCTTCCCGGCGAACTCCCCGTGCGGGTCTTCCGGGGCGTTCCCCTCCGGCAGGATGCCGTAATGATAGGAGAAGAGCGCGGCCCTCTCCTGGCCGAGCTCGGACCCGACCTCGGCGGCCGTCCAAAGGTAGAAAGCCCCTTCCCCTTTCGCGGCGTGCAGGGGGTCCGTCCCCTTATCGACGCCGAAGAGTAGGCTGTCGGCGTCCTCCGCCGAATAAAAACCTCCCTCCGGATGGGTCATGTCGCGCCCGAGATAGTCGAGTATGCGGCGGGCGGTCCGGGAGAACTCCGGGTCCTTGGAGATCTGGTACGCCTCCAGGAAATTCACGGCGAGCTGGGCGTTGTCGTAGAGCATCTTCTCAAAATGGGGGACGCGCCAGCCGGCGTCGGTGGAATAGCGGTGGAACCCCCCTGCGAGATGGTCCTGGATGCCCCCGCGCGCCATGGAACGCAGCGTCGTCAGCGCCATGTCCGCGCCTTTCTTGCCCCCCCGCCGGGCCTGAAGACGGAAGAGGAGGTTCTGCACCGGGGGCGTGGGGAATTTGGGGGCCGAGCCGAAGCCGCCGCGGCGCTCGTCGAAGGAGCCCGCGAAGGACTCCAGCGCTCCGTCGAGCCGTGCGGCTCGCTCCCCCTTCTCCGTCCGGCCGCCCGAAGCCGTTGCCGTGCCGTGGACGAGCTCGGCCTGCTCCAATTGCGCGCTCAAGGCCTCGGCGTCCTTGCGCAGGTCCTCCTTGCGCGTGCGCCAGAGCTCGTCGATGCGCCCGGCCAGTTCCACCAGGGAAGGGCGGCCCCAGCGGGGCTCCGGAGGGAAATAAGTCCCGCCGAAGAAGGGCTTGAGTTCCGGGGTGAGCCACAGGTTGAGAGGCCAGCCGCCTCCCCAGCCCGCCCCGGCGGCCGCCCGCATGTAGAGCGCGTCCACATCCGGACGCTCCTCGCGGTCGACCTTGACGCAGACGAAGCGGCCGTTGAGCTCGCGGGCGACCTCCTCCTTAGAGAAGGACTCCCTCTCCATGACATGGCACCAGTGGCAGGTGGAATAGCCGATGGA
This sequence comes from uncultured Elusimicrobia bacterium, assembly GCA_964455765.1. GTDB lineage: Bacteria > Elusimicrobiota > Elusimicrobia > UBA1565 > UBA1565 > CAYHRV01. The sequence continues at coordinate 5,287 of CAYWAR010000100.1, read as the reverse complement.
GAGGAAGATGGGCTTATCCTCCCGGCGGGCTCTCTCGAAGGCCTCCTCTCCCCACGGCAGCCAATCGACGGGGTTTTCGGCGTGCTGGAGGAGGTAGGGGCTCTTCTCCTTGGATAGGGCGTTCATCTTCTTGGCCGGTCCGGCGAAAGCCGCGGCAGCCAGACATAAGGCTCCAAAGGCCGCCCAGGGACGCATGCCACTCCTTATTTCAGTTTCTTGAGCGACGCTTCGACGGCGTCCTTGATGGCGTCGAGGTCCGCTCCCGAGATGAGGCGGCCGTTGACCAGGAAGGCCGGGGTGCCGTTGACGCCCATGGACTCCGCCTCCGCCGCGTCGCGCTTGACCGCGGGAAGAGTCTTCTTGGCGTCATAGCAGTCGGCGAAAGCTTTCGGGTCCGCGCCCGCGGCCTTGGCGATCTCGGTGAACTTCTCCTGGGCGTTGGAGGCGTCGATGTCTCCCTGCTTGTCGAAGATCGCGTCGTGGACCTTCCAGAACTTTTCCTGGCCCTGGAGTTTGGCGCATTCGACCGCCACGGCCGCGGGTTCGGCCCAGGGGTGGAACCCCAAGGGCAGGGATTTGTAGAACCAGCGCACCTTCCCGGCGTAATCCTTCATGATCCGGTCGCGCATGATCTCGTAGCCTTTCCGGCAATAAGGGCATTGGAAATCGGTATATTCGACGATGGTGACCGCGGCGTCCGCCTTCCCCCGCACGGCGGCGTCCTTGAGGTCCATCTTCTTGATGCGCTCCTGCGCCGGAAAGACCTTCAGGTCCTTGAAGTCTCCCAAGAGGTAATAACGCCCGTCCTTGGAGAGATGGAGCTTCTCGCTCTGCTCCATGCCGTTGCGGCTCATGCCGACCTCGACGAGGTCGAATCCCGGGACCACGGAGGGCTTCGCGTCGGAGAAGGAGACCGACACGTCTGCCGGAAGGCGGTAGGATTCCCGCAGATGCTCCTCGAGGAGCGCCTTGTCGAAGGCGTGAAGAGGCACGACGGACATCAGCAAGAGCAGGGCGGTTTTCATAGGGAAGTACTCTACAAAATTGACCGCCCCCCCGGCGAAACGCCCTTGACCCTGCGCGGCGCACAAGGTGCGCTGCGCAGAAATAGGTATAATCCATATCCTCAGAAGCCGCAGTTTGCGCTCGTAGCTCAATGGATAGAGCACCAGCCTGCGGAGCTGGTGATACAGGTTCGATTCCTGTCGAGCGCAATCTGCGGCTTCTCGCGGTCCATGATCCAAAGCCTCCGAGAAGAAGTCCGCTCCGTCCTCGTCCTCGCCGCGCCGTTGGCCCTCATGCAGTTGGGCCTGGTCCTCTACGGGACCGTGGATACGCTCTTCGTCGGCCGTTTGGGCGCCCAGGCCATCGCGGCCGTGGGCTTGGCCAGCTCGACCTACTTCCTCCTGGCCATCTTCGGGATCGGGATGACCGTGGGAGCGGACGCCCTCATCTCCCGGGCCTTCGGCGCGGGAAGACCCGAGGTTTGCGCGGCCCTGCTCATCCATTCCGCCGCGCTCTCCCTCTGCGTCGCCGCTCCGATATTCCTCCTCCTGGACCTGGCCGGACCCGTTTTCCAGCTCATCGGCGTGCAGGCGGAGGTGGCCCAGGCGGCCCTCTCCTACATCCGGGTCCTGCGCTACGGCATATTCCCGACCCTGCTGTTCACCTCCTGCCGGCAGTACCTGCAGGCCATGGACATCACCCGCCCGCAGCTCCTGGCCGTCCTCACCGGGAACCTTGTCAACGCGGGCCTCTGCTGGACGCTGATCTTCGGCCGGCTGGGAGCCCCCGCCCTGGGCATACAGGGAGGAGCCTACGCCACGCTGGCGGCGAGCTTCTGGATGTTCCTCGTGGCCGCCCTGGCGGCCCTGGAGAGGATGCGGGGCATCTCCTTCCGCTTCCGCGGATTCCGCGCAAAACTGTTTACGGACCTGCTTTCCCTGGGAATCCCGGCCGGGGCGCAGATGCTCGTGGAAGTGAGCGCCTTCAGCCTCATGGCCATGTTCTGCGGCAGGCTGGGGGCCGTGCCCCTGGCCTCGCATCAGGTGACGATAAACCTCGTGAGCCTCACCTTCATGGTGCCTTTGGGGATCTCCTTCGCGGCCGCGGTGCGCGTGGGCCAGGGGATGGGCCGGGGCGACCCGGGGGCGGCGGTGCGCTCGGGCTACGCCGCGCTGGGCATCGCCGTGGCCTTCATGAGCATGACGAGCCTGCTCTTCCTGACGACAGGCCGGGCCATCGTGGGGTGCTTCACCGGGGACCCGGAGGTCCTCGCGCTCGGGACGAGGCTCCTGCTCGTGGGGGCGCTCTTCCAGATATGCGACGGGATGCAGGTCACGCTGACCGGCTCGCTGCGGGGACTCCGGGAGACCCGAATCCCCATGGTCGCCAATTTCTTCGGCCACTGGCTGATCGGGGTCCCGCTCGGCTTCTTCCTGGCCTTCAAGGCCGGGCTGGGCGCCCTGGGTCTCTGGCTCGGCCTGTGCACGGGACTGGTCTTGGTGGCGTTTTCCCTGCTCTTCGTCTGGAGGAAGAAGACGCTAGCCCTAGGCCTTTTTGCGGACGAACAACAAGAACCCGGTACCCAGGGCCGCCAACAGGAAGGAAACGGTCGAGAACCAGATCAGGCGCTTCTTCTGTAGAGACCGCATCAGCTCGAAACCGACCTGCTCCTGCTCCATCCTGTTCAATAAGGAATGCCGGAAGGTCAGGGCCCTGGCCGCAAAATCATTCCCTCCCTGGAAAAAGGCGTAATCCGCGCCGGCCCGGGCCGGGTCCCCGCCGCCCATGAGCCCTTGGAGGGCGGCGAGCGCAGCCTGCGACCGATGCTCCTCGATGGCGGAGTTCCATTCGTCTTCCAGGGCCACGAGCCTTCCGATGCGGTCCCGCAGGGACGCCCGCAGGGCCTCGCGCCTATCCGAGCGGCTCCAGAAGCCCGGCTTCTCCAGATAGGATACCTGGAGCGAACGGAGCTCCTGGAGCAAGGGCCGGGTCTCTTCCATGATGCTCCCGATCTCCTGGCGCAGCCTCTGAAGCCTCGGGCTCCTGGTCACGGCGGGATTCTCGAATCCGAGCGTCCGCTCGGCGGCGGACTCCAAGCCCCGGGAGGAGGGCGCCGCGGCCGCGAGGGCGAGAAGGAGGATCGATGCGGATCGGAGCACCGGCGCGCTCATCCGAGGACGGCGGTCTCCAGGAGAATGAGGATGATCCCGATGATGGAGCCTCCGGCGATGGCGCCCGCGCAGGTCGTCTCCTGGTTGTCCACGAACACGCGGTAGGCCGTGGTCCCGTGGTCCTTGAGCGTCTTGCCCAGCGCCCAGAAAATCAGCGCGCCCAGCGCCATGGACAAGGAATCGGTGAACTTGAGCACGAAGGCCAGGCCCACGCCCACCCCCGAGAAGGGGAAGCGGTTGTGCGTGGCTTTATTGAGCACCTCGAAGACGATCCCGAGCACGGCCCCGGCCAGGATGGCCCACTTGGCCGTGGGGTGGAGGAAGCTCAAGCCCTTGGTGAGCACCTCGGCCACGGCCCTCCATATCTGGGCCCCGGGCATGGGCAGCTTCTCCGAGGTCAAAAGCGAGATGTCGTTGTGGAAAATCATGTAGAAGACGGGCACGGCCACCACGGCCCCGGCGATGATGCCCAAAATGTGTCCGACGGCCTGATGCCTGGGCTTGCCTCCCAGCATGTAGCCCGGCTTGATGTCCATGAGCAGGTTGCTCGCGTTGCCGGCCACCTCGGCCGTGATCCCGGCGGTCATGACGTTGGTGGTGATGTTTCCGGGAGCGAGCACGCTGTAGCTGAGCTGGGTGAGCTTGCCCAGGGCCCCGGTCGGGGTGATCGAGGTCAGGCCGGTCGAGTTGACCGCGATGAGCGTGAAGACGAAGACCAGCGGGATGGCGAGCATCCCCATGAGGTAGCCGATGCCGAACCAGGCGTGGCCCATCAGCACGGTCACGGCCCCCACCGACGGAATGCCCACCAAGAAGACCCACATCGGAAGCTCTATGTGCTCCAGAATGTCCTTGCTCCCCTCGCCCTTTCGGAAAAGCCGGGTGAAGGATTCCAGGATCATCCTCGGCTTGGAGAAGAAGGAGAAGAGCGAGGCCGTGGTCATCATGGCGACCCCGGGCCAGAGCGCCCACATCGTGATGTTCTTGAAACTCGCGCCCGGGATCACCCCGGTCTTGATGAGCCAGGGGGCGAGCAGGAAATAGTTGACGAAGGCCCCGGCCATCAGGGAGACCGCGGTCTTGGTCCCCATGAGCCCCCCCGCCGCCACCATGACGATGGAGGTGTCCCAGCGCACGGTCAGGTCCTTGAGCGGCGTGCCCAGGATCGAGGGTGTGACGAACTTGTATACGAACTCGTCCCAGTACTCGGGGAGTTGGAGGAAACTCAGCCTGATCTTACCCATGACCTTCTCGCTGCGCATCACCTCGATGGCGGAGGAGAGGGCCGCACCCGACATCAGGATCTTCGCCTTGAAGACCCCCTCCTCGCCCGTGCCCTCATGAAGGTCATCCATGACGATGCCCGCGGCCCGGCCCTCGGGAAAGGGCATCTGCTCGTCGTTGATGAAGCGCTTCTTCAAGGGGAAAGCGAAGAGCACCCCGAGGATGGAGAGGGCGATGAGCCAGGCCATGGTGTGTAACATGGGGATGACCTGGTTGGTGATGAGCATGTAGGCGGAGATCGAGGAGATGAGCGCGCCCGTCATGTAGCCCGCGCTGGTCGCGATGGACTGCATGGCGTTGTTCTCGAGCAGGGTCATCTCCTTGCCCAGGCCCACGCGGGAGAGCACCTTGAACATGCCGAAGGAGAGCACCACCGAGGAGATCCCGACCCCGAGCGTCCAGCCCGTGCGTATGCCCACGTAGAGGTTGGTGAGGCAGAGCACGCCGCCCAAGAGCATGCCGGTCAAGCCCGAGCGCACCGTGAGCTGGGGCATGTCGCCCTTGTAGACGCGTTCGAGCCACCAGCGGTCCTTCTGCTCGAGCGTCCACTCGCGGAGTTGTTCCTCGCTCAGGTGTTCGATGGCCATGGATCCTCTCTTGGGATTTCCGTTGATTTCCATGGAAATCAACGGAAATCCCGCTTTGCGCAAAGCCAGGGGATTATAGCCTTTTGCGCCCCTTACGGCTGAAACCCGATCCGGCGCGCAGCCTTCCTGTGGTAAAATAGCGCCATGCCGACGCAACTCGACCCCGTGGAGGCGCGCGCCCGGGGCGCCCGCGTGGGGGAGTCCCGGCCCCCTCCCGCCCACTATGCCCGGGCCTTGAAC
>CAYWAR010000099.1:0-8033 GCA_964455765.1 uncultured Elusimicrobia bacterium | reverse complement strand
GCAACCCGCGATATAATAACTCATGGGGGTCGCTGGCTCGTCCATTCTATCTAGCATTAACAAACGCGAAATGAAAACCGCCGGCCGGACCTGCTATACTCAGGGCATGTTCGCGCGCGCGATCAGTGCGGCGCTCCTTCTGGCGCTCCCCACCGCGGCCAGGGCGGCGGACTCGCTCCCGCCCGTCATCTCCAACTTCACCATGCGCGCCTGCAACGGGGTCTTCCTCGAAACCGTCGGCCCCTCCACCGGCACATCCGAGGCGGGCGTCAGCGTCCGGGACGCCGGAGTCTCCGGGAGCACCTCCGGCCTGCGCATCGGCCGCCAGGAACATCTCGGCGGAAGCAGCGCCTTGAGCGGGACCGTGCTCTTCCTGAAGTTCAACGAGTGGCCCGCCATCGTCGACTCGACGACCTACAACCATACCGTGACCCCCTCGGCCAGCGTCACCCAATCGGCGGGCCAGGCCGGGTTCGGCTCGGCGGCTCATTGGCCCGGGACCACCAACGAACACCTGGAGATCCCCAAGAGCGCGAACCTCAACAGCACCACCCAGCACCTCACGCTCCAGGCTTGGATCAACCCGGCCGACACCAACGAACGCCCTCTATTCGAGTGGAACAACACCGGGACGCGGGGCGTGTACTTCTGGCAAGGCCCGAACGGGGGGCTCTATGCGAACCTGATCAGCTCGGACGGCTACAACAAGAATTGGGTGCGCAGTTCTCCTGGAGTGATCACGGCCGGGCAATGGCAGCTGGTCACCCTGGCCTATGACGCCCAGATCGCCAGGATATTCGTCAACGACGTCTTCGTGGCGTCCTCCACCCTCTGCTCGACCTGCACCGTGGGACTGCAGACGAGCTTCAACCTCTACCTGGGCCGCAACGGGTCGGCGGGGGGAAGCACTTTCAGCGGGGACATGGACGAAGTCCGGGTCATCAACCACGCCCTGCGCGACATCACGATCGTCAACGACTATCACTCGGGACAATTCCAATATTCCCTGCGCAGCGAGACCGGACCTTACATCACTTCGTATCTGGCCTCTTCCTCCTACACGCTCGCCGCGGCCAACGGATCGACGCTCCTGCATTTCACGACCTCCACGGCGACCGCCTTCAACCCCAACGCCGAGAACCACCTCCGCTATTCGTTCCAGGACATGACGGGGAACACCGTCTATGAGTACCGCCGGGTCAGGCCCGTCACCGGCCCCCCGGTCCTCCCCTCGGCCCTGACGGGCGCGCCGCAGAGCCCGACCCGGATCGACTGGAGTTGGGCGGCGTCTCCCGGGCTCTGCACCGGCGGCACCTATCGCTTCTACCCGTGCGACAGCGCCGTGCCTCTGGCCGCGGGGCTGGTCTCCCTCGCCCGGACCGACGATCCCCTGGGCGTCAACAGCCTCAACTGCCGCCGCGTCAGCGCCCTCACCACCTACGGAGAAAGCGCCCTCACCCCTCCCACGAGCGTCTACACCTTCGCCAACCCCTCCACGGCTTTCAACCCGACGAGCGCGTCCACCTCCTCTCTCACCCTCGCCTGGACGCCGAACAACAACCCCTCCTACACGCGCTGGGAGGTGACCCTCTCGACGACCGGCGCCTTCACCGTCGAGTTCACCACCCCGGCCTCCGTCGATGACAACCTGACCGCCGCCTCCAAGCTCCTCAGCGGCCTGGACCCCTCCGTCACCTACTATGTCCGGGTGCGGGCCTTCAACGGGAGCGGGACGGATTTCGGGACGCTGGGGGGGACTCCCACGACCGCCATATCCACCACGGTCAACTCCCTGAGCACCCCGCCGACCTTCGCGGGAGCCCCTCAAGGCATCTCCTCGATCACTTGGACCTGGAGCGCGTCTCCCACCGCGCTCGATTATACCCTCGCGCTCCGGACGTCCACGGGCGGGGTGCTGGGCTTTGCGACCACCTCCGGCACGAGCTACACCCAGACGGGCCTGGGCGCCAATGTCCGCTACGCGGCGCAATTGAGCGTGCGCAACGCCTCCGGCTTGGGGCCTCCCGGCGCCACCTCCTACGCCTATACCCGCACCGCGGTGCCCGGACAGGCCTTGATCCTCTTCATCTCCACCGACACCCTGTCGGTGTCCTGGGACTCCAACGGGAACCCCTCGGGGACCTTCTACCGGCTTTTCCTGTCCCCGACCCCTCCGGCCTTGGCGGCCGACGTCGCCGGCTCCGCGTCGAACGGGTTTGGAGCCAACACCAGCACCTGGAGCGCCACGAGCCCGAGCTTGACGCTCAACGGCCTGCTTCCCGGCACCAGCTACTATCTGCGCATCCAATCCATCAACGGCGACGCGGTCGCCTCGGGATTCAACGCCTCGACCTTCACCCGGACGACCACCTTCAGCGCCATCTCCTCGACGACCTCGCCGCCCTCGCCCTATGTCCCGGCCTCGGCCATGATCGGACTCTGGCACTTCGACGACGCCCTCAGCACCCGCGCGGCGGACTCCTCCGGGGCGGAGAACCACGGGGACATCCATTGCGGCACGGGCTGCTCCTCCACCCCGACCTTCACCGCCGGGAGGACCGGGATGGGGACGGCGCTGCGCTTCCTGGGGCTGGCCAACAGCTTCGTGCGCGTGGGGCACAACGCCGGGCTGGCGGGGACCGGCTCGATGAGCGTGGAGGCATGGGTCAAGCCGGACGCCAACCCCATCGACGCGGCCGGGATCGTGGTCAAGGGCAGCGGAACCAAGGAATCCTTCGGTCTCGACATCAGCGGCGGGAAGTGGCGCTTTTTCGTGCGCAGCGCGGGCTTCGCCGCCGCCTTCCCGGTCTCCTCCACGCAGCCCTTCACGGCCGGGTCCTGGACCCACCTGGCCGGGGTCTACGACGCGGCGGCCCCTTCCCTGAGCCTCTTCGTCGACGGCGTCCTATCGAGCTCCACGACCGCCGCCCCGGCCTCGCGCGGCAACGACACCCATGAGCTCGCCATCGCAAGCCGCCAATCCGCGTCCGGCGTCTATGACCGCTACTTCAGCGGCCTCATCGACGAAGTGCACCTCCTCAACCGCGTCCTCGCCTCTACGGAGGCGGCCTCCGGCTTCTCCTCGAGCGCGCCGACCTCCGTCTCCTCCGCGGACGCCTCCGTGCGCATCCTCCTTCCCCCGGCGGCCTTCTCCTCCCAGGCCGTCTTCCTCCTCTCCGGAGACCCGGTCGGCAGCCCGATCCGCGTCCAGCCGGAGATCGTCAGGAATGGACTGGCGAGCCCTCCCACGGGCCAGACCCTGCTCTCGGGAAGCGTCGTGGAAATAGTGGCCAGCGTCGGCGGCATCCCTTTCGAGGGCACGCTCGGCGCGTCGGCCGCGATCTCCATCCCCTACGCGGATTCCGACGACAACACGCTCGTCGACGGCATCTCTCCCCCGATCCAGGCCTCCCGTTTGACGGTCTACACCCTCAACACCAGCGTCGTGCGCTGGGAGCCCCTCCCCTCCAGCGTGGACACCCAGGCCAAGCGGGTCACCGGGCTGACGCCGCATTTCTCCGTCTTCGCCCTCTTCGGACCCAGCACGAGCCTGCCGGACGTCAACAGCGTCCGGGTCTATCCGAACCCGTGGAAGCCGGGCAGCGGAGGGACCTTCGATTCCGGCTCCTTCAACGGCAAGACGGGCCTGGTGATCGACAACCTTCCCTCCTCGGGCATCGTCCGGATCTTCACCCTCTCCGGGGAATCCGTCGTCGAGCTCTCCTTCTCCCCTCCCGACGTCGGCACCCTCGTCTGGGACGGACGCAACCGCGCCGGCCGCGGCGTGGCCAGCGGGGTCTATTTCGCCTATGTGAAGGCCGACGGAGGCGGCAAAGCGGTGGTGAAGTTCGCCATCGAACGCTAACATGGGAACGGGTCTTGAGAAATCGAATAATCGCAGGGCGATTCTTCGATTTCTCGCTTTGCTCACGGCAACGACGGCCACGACCCTGCTGGGAACGGCGGCGAACGCCGCGTTCAAGGCCTCGGACGCGGGGACCGCCGGCGGGCAATTCCTCAAGATGGGCGCCGACGCGCGGGGAGCGGCCATGGGAGAGGCCATGGGCGCGGCCGCGGAGGACGCCTCCGCCTTGTACTGGAACCCGGCCGGCCTCGCGGCCCTGGAGCGCAGGCACGGGACCGCCACCGTCGGCTTGCTCTACCAGTCGGTACAGACCGGATTCGCGGCCTACGCCCACCCGGTCACGCCCACGGTGGAGCCTGTCCGCCGCAGGGAACTCCGGGCCAGCGGCCTCGGCACCCTGGCCGTGGGGGTGCTCTATCTCAACGCGGGGCAGATCAAGGAGCGCGACAACACGGGCGCCCTCACCGGGGGAGAGTTCTCGCCGCGCGACGCGGCCCTCCTGGCCGGCTGGGGCGCCTCCATCGGGGATGCCCTGGACATCGGCCTCGGCCTGAAATACGTGGATTCCCGCATCCAGGGCTCCGCGCGCACCGGCGCCGTGGACGCGGGGATGCGCCTGCGCTTGACGCTGGCCGAGGAGTGGCCCTATGTCCTGGCCCTCTCGGCCTCGAACCTCGGCGGGACGCTGCGCTTTCGCGAGCAAAGCGACCCGCTCCCCGCCATCCTGCGCGTCGGCCAGACGCTTCGGCCGCTCAAGTCCTGGCTGATCTCCGCCGACGCGGTGGCCGCGCGCGACAACGCCCCCTACCCCGCCGTGGGGACGGAGGTGTCCCTTCCCGTGGGGGAGGAGATGTCGGGCGCCTTGCGCGGCGGCTGGTCCCAGCGGACCCGCGGGGACCTCGACGGGCTCTCCGGGATCTCCTTCGGGTTCGCGTTCAACTGGAGCTCGCTGGGCATCGACTACGCCTGGGCCCCCTACGGAGTGCTCGGCCAGGCCAACCGCCTCACCCTCAATTATCGGTTCTAGCAAAGACCGGCCTTTCGATAAAAAGCATGCTTTTTATCGAAAGGCCGGGATAAGCGGACGATAAATTATGTACGATGAGGATATGGCCACGGAGAAGGACATCCTCGACGCGCTGAAGGGCTGCATCGAACCGGAGCTTGGGCGGGACATCGTCTCTTTGAACATGGTCCGCGAGGTCAAGATCTGCGGGGACAAGGTTTCCTTCGACTACATCCTCACCACTCCGGCCTGCCCTCTGAAAGGCCGCATGGAGGAGGAAGCGAGAGCCGCGGTGCTCAAGGTCCCCGGGATAAAGACCGTGACCGTCCGCATGACTTCCTCCGTTTCCCGCGACCTCCGCCTGGAGCAAGCCCTCCCCTCCGGGATCAGGAACATCGTCGCCGTGGGAAGCGGGAAAGGGGGCGTCGGCAAATCCAGCGTGGCCGCCAACCTGGCCGCGTCCCTGGCCATGGAAGGGAGTTCGGTCGGCCTCATGGACGCGGACGTCTACGGCCCCAACCAGCCGCAGATGTTCGGCGTGGAGTCCTTTGAGTTGACGGCGGACGGGGAGAACAAGATCACGCCGCCCCTCGCCCATGGGGTCAAGGTGATGTCCATGGGCTTCCTGATGGACCCCGATACCCCGGTGATATGGCGCGGCCCCATGCTCCATGGGGCGGTGACGCAGTTCCTCAACGACGTGCGCTGGGGGGAGCTCGATTACCTCGTCGTCGACCTGCCCCCGGGCACCGGCGACGTCCAGCTCTCGCTCTGCCAGACCGTCCCGCTCACCGGCGCGGTCATCGTGACCACTCCCCAGACCATCGCCCTCTCCGACGTGCGCAAGGCGGTGGGCATGTTCAAGAAGCTCAACGTCCCGGTCCTGGGCGTAGTCGAGAACATGAGCGAGTTCATCTGCCCCCACTGCCGGAAGGGTTCCCGCATCTTCAGCGAGGGGGGAGGACGGACGCTCTCCGAGAAGTTCCTCGTGCCCCATCTCGGCTCCATCCCTCTCGATCCCGCGGTCTGCGAGAGCGGGGAGAGGGGCAAACCGGTGGTCCTCTCCCATCCTGAAAGCGCTCCCGCCGCGGCCCTGCGCCATCTGGCCCGGCAGGTGGCCGCCCAGGTCAGCCTGCAGAACTTCAACCGCAAGAAACTCGAGATCGACCTGGTCTCGAAAGCGGGCTGATGGCGGGCACGCTCCGGGCCCTGGCGGCGGAATTTCTGGGGACTTTCGCCTGGGTCTGCCTCGGGGCCGGGGCGGTGTGCGCGGACTCGCTCTCCGGCGGCCGCCTGGGACCGACGGGGATAGGACTCTGCCAGGGCCTGGCCGTGGCCGCCGTCTTCGCCCTCTTCGGCCGCCGCGCGCAGGGGCTCTTCAACCCCGCCCTCACCGCCGCGCTCGTGCTCTTCAAGCGCTTGACTCCTCCGCAGGCCCTGCTCTGCCTGCTCTCCCAATTGCTCGCGGCGGCCCTGGCCGGGATGTTCCTGGCCGGAGCCTTCAGCCGGGCGGAGATAGCCTCGGCCGAGCCCTTCCTGGGGGCCTGCCTGCCCTCGGTGGGCTTTCGCGCCGCGACCCTGATCGAAGCGGTCATGACCTTCTTCCTGGCCGTCGCGGCCGGCCGCGCCCTGGATGCGCGCCCGGAAGACCACGCGGCCTGGTCCCTGGCGGTAGGCGCCGTCGCCTCCGCGGCCACGCTCGCGGCCTTCCCCTTGACGGGAGCGGCCTTCAACCCCGCCAGAGCCTTCGGCCCGGCCATGGTCACCGGGCAATGGTCCCTTCACTATGTCTATTGGGTCGGTCCGGCCGCGGGCGCGGTGCTCGGAACGGCCGCCGCCCGGTTCCTATTCTCCACTCAGAGCGAGGAGAAGGAGCCCGAAGACGTTTTTTTGATGTAGTCCTCCTGGAGGCATCATGCTGAAAGTATCCGCCGGCGCGTTGAAAGACATCCTGAAGGGAACGGACCCCATCGCCCTGTTCGCTTTCGAGGAAGGGTTGGCCGGGGCCGCGTTACTCTCCCCCGCGGCGCGCAAGTCCCTCCTCGCCCGCGCCAAGGACGAAGGTTTCTCCGGCAAAGCCGGAGAAACCGTTTCCTTCCTCGCCTCCGATGGGAGCAAAGAACGGAGGTTCGTCCTCGCCGGACTCGGGAAAAAAGCCTCCTTGGACCGGGAAGGGATCCGCAAAGCCGCCGCGAGCCTCTACAAGGCTTACAAGAAGCGCTTTCCATCCCTGGGCTTCTGCCCGCATACCGAGATACAAGCGTCGGCGGAAGGCTTGCTCTTGTCCTCCTATGAGTTCTCCCGGTACAAAAAGCCCGAGGAGGGCGTGCTTCTGACCTCGGTCCTGGTCCCATGGGCCGATGCTCGGGAGAGAGCCCGCTGTGAAGCGGCCCTGGCGAAGGCGGCTCTCGCGGCGGAGGCCGTCTTCTTCGCGCGCGACCTCGTCAACACCGCGCCCTCCGACAAGACCCCGCTCTCCCTGGCCGAGGCGGCCAAGGGCCTGGCCGGCTCCGGAGTCACCGTGAGCGTCATCGAGAAAGAAGAGGCGGCGGACCTCGGCATGGGATCCTTCCTGGGCGTGGCCCGAGGCTCGGTGCATCCGCCGGCGCTGGTGCATCTCATCTACAAGCCCAAGGGGGCGAAGAAGAAGGTCGCGCTGGTGGGCAAGGGGATCACCTTTGACTCGGGGGGCCTCTCGCTCAAGCCTCCGCAGAGCATGGAGACCATGAAATGCGACATGGCCGGAGCGGCCCTCGTCTTCGGCGTCTTCAAGGTCCTCGCGCGCCTCAAGCCCAAGGTCGAGGTCCACGGCTACGCGGTCATGACCTACAACCTCCCGGCGGCCGACGCGTACAAGCCGGGCGACGTGCTCCGCGCCCGCAACGGCAAGACGATCGAGGTGCTCAACACGGACGCGGAAGGCCGCCTGGTCCTGGCCGACGCTCTTTGCCTGGCCGCGGAGGAGAAGCCCGACGCCATCGTGGACTTCGCCACCCTCACGGGCGCCGTGCTCATCGCCCTCGGCTCCTCCGTGACGGGGGCGATGACCAACGACAAAGCCCTGCTCGCGCGCCTGAGCTCGGCCTCCCGGCTGGCCGACGAGCCGCTCTGGGAGATCCCTCGTCCCAAGGAGTACGAGGAGCACCTCAAGGGCAAGATCGC
>CAYWAR010000098.1:0-8033 GCA_964455765.1 uncultured Elusimicrobia bacterium | reverse complement strand
GCGTAGAGCGGCAGTATCATGAAGGGCAGATGCCCGTAGACGAGACCGAGGAGTATGGCCTCCTTGGTGTAGAGGATCTCCCAGGGCGCGGAGATGAGCCCCAAGGCCTGCGCCGCCTTATTAAAGAGGCCCGAGCGGCCCAGGATGAAGATCCACGCGTAGAGGCGCACGAGTATGTTCGTCCAGAAGGGGATCAGGATGAGGAGCACCGAGATCCCCTGCCAGGGACGCGGAAGCCGGGCCATCCACCAGCTGATGGGGAAGGCCAGCGCGGCGCAGAGCAGCGTCGCCGCCCCCGCCACGGCCAGGGAGCGGAGGAAAAGGACCAGGTAGAGGGGGTCGCTTAAACGCAGGTAGTTGCCCGGGCTCAAACCCCAGCGCACGCCCCCGTAGGGGCCGCGCGCCGAGAAGGACACCAGGAGTATGAGCAGCAGCGGGAGGAGGAAGAACAGCCCGAGCCAGAGGAAGGCGGGGAGGGAGAGGCGGGACTTCAGGCTCATTCGAGCACGACGCAGGCGTCTTCGGCCCGCCATTGCAGATAGACACGGTCACCTTCCCGGCGGACGCGGCGCAGAGGCGAGAAGATGGTCTGGGCCTTGAGCATGCGCCCGCCTGTCAGGCGCACGTGGTAATGGATGTCGCTTCCCAGGAAGATGGCGCGCTCGACGACGCCCGGGAGGCGGTTGTCCAGGTCGGAGACCTGCGAGGTCGAGACATGGATGCGCTCCGGCCGCAGGGAGAGCGTCACGGTGGAGCCCGCCTTCAAGGCGACGGCCACCTGCACCGCGACGCGGCCGAGGGACTCCACATCGAGCCAGGCTCTGCGCTTGCCCCCCTCGCCGCCGGGATCGACCAACAGCTCTTCGACCTCGGCCAGCTTCCCTTGCAGGAGATTGGAGGCCCCGACGAAATCGGCCACGAAGGCGGAGCAGGGGGACTCATAGATCTCCTCGGGCGTGCCCACCTGGACGATGCGGCCTTTCTCCATGACCGCGATCCGGTCGGCGAGCTCGAGCGCCTCTTCCTGATCATGCGTCACGTAGAGGAAGCTGATGCCGATCTTGTTCTGCAGGACCTCGAGCTCCTCGCGCATGTCCTCGCGCAGCTTCTCATCCAAGGCCGCCATGGGCTCGTCGAGGAGCAAGAGCTCCGGCCGATTGACCAGGGCCCGGGCCAGGGCCACGCGCTGCTGCTGGCCGCCGGAGAGCTGGGCCGGCAGGCGGCGCCCCATGTCCCCGAGCTGGACCGTGGCCAGGGCCTCGGCCGCGCGAGCCTCGAGCTCGGAGCGCCCCACGCGCTTCATGCGCAGGCCGAAGGCCACGTTCTCGAAGACGCTCAGGTGGGGGAAGAGGGCGTAGTGCTGGAAGACCATATTGACCGGGCGCTCGTTGGCCGGGACATCGGCCATGTCCTTGCCCTGTATCCAGATGGAGCCCTGGTCGGGGAACTCGAAGCCCGCGATCATGCGCAGGAGAGTGGTCTTGCCGCAGCCGCTGGGGCCGAGGAGGGCGAAGAACTCGCCTTTGCGGATGCCGAAGTCCGCGTCGCGGACCGCGGCCACGGGGCCGAATCCCTTGCGGATCCCCTTCAGTTCGACGCTGTACTCCTCGGACATCTTTTCTATGCCGGGGATTCTACTTCATTGCCCCCCCCACGGCAAGGAAACCGGCAACTTGATAGAATGAACGGCGGAGCCCGCCAAGGTTCCAAGGCCCAAACGATGAATCTACCCCGCGGATCGCTCGCCATCGCGCTGGCTCTCGCCTCGCTCTCCGGCTGCGGCTGGAAGGCTCCTGGAGTGGCCAAGCGCAACCTTTGGACCGGAGTTTCCCCCTCCGAGGTCCCGGAGGTCCACCTGGTCCTCCTCTGGAAGGCGGGGGCCGATCCCCGGGCCGACGCGGCCCCCTTCAAGCGCGACCTCCTGGTCTCGGAGCTCTCCAAGGGCCTCTCGGAACGCAAGCTCGCGGCCGTTCGCTCCCATCAAGTCTCCTCCCGCCCCGAGGATTTGGCCGCCTTCATTCCCTTCTGGAGGCCGCGTCTCCCCGTCCTGTGGGTCAACGCGGCGCCCAAGGTCGAACAAAGTTCCTCTTCGGCCTCGGTCTCCTTGGAGCTCTCGGCGCGCTTCCAGCCCCTGCTCTTCGACACCTCCCAGGACATGAAGTCCGCCAAAGCGTCCTTGACGGCCGCCTGGAGCGGGGACTCGGCGGACTCCCGCGAGGCCAAACTCCGCTGGTTCGACGATAACCAACCTGCGCTGATGCGCTCCGCGGTGAAGGCCCTGCTCGACAAGCTGGGCCGCCTCCAGCCCTCCGAAGGCGTGCTCCGCTATCACCCGGGTGAGGGTCCGCTCATGGAGGCTGCCTTTTCCGCCGCGCAAGGCGGGGATTGGAAGAAAGCCGCCTCACTCTGGGAAGAGCGCTCCCGCGCCCGTCCGGACGATGAGAAAGCCTGGGCCAACCTCTCGATCGCCCAGGAGATGCTCGGAGATTGGGACAAGGCCCTGGAGTCGGAGAAGCGCCGCGCGCAGACCCGGCCCAAAAGCTGGTTTTCGGAACTGGCCCGCCTGGCCGAGGGCGCGGACAGGGCCGAGATGCTCAGCGGCCTCTCCCGGCTCCAGCAAGAAGCATCCCCGGCCGGTTTGGCGCTGGGTCCGGGAACGCTGGTCGCCGTCCTGCCGCTCGAGAACGCCACCACGGACCTACAGGCCGACGCGCAGGTGCGCCGCAGGCTCATCGAGGCGGTGCAGGCCGCCGGCTATTCGGCCGCCCCGATCGAGGAGGTCGACGAGCGCCTGAGGCGGGCCGGGTTCACCGACGGCGGACAGCTCAAAGCCCTGAGCTCCCCCAAGCTCGCCGCGATTGCGGGAGCGGACTATCTGGTCGCGGGGAGCGTGGAGGAGTTCCGGGTGGTGCCTTTGGGCGTCTACTTCCGCTGGGAAGTGCGCGCCAAGCTCCGCCTGGTCTACGGCCCCAAGGACAGCGTCGTCCACGAGGACGAGGTGGAGGTCCTGCGCGAGGAGGTCCCCTCCAAGGACAAGCGGGCGGGCCGCCTGGCCGTGGAGCTCATCGGCCTGTTATGGAAGAAGAACCGGGGGGAAGTGCTCGTCGCCGAATCCACGGAGCTCGCGGCCCGCTTCGTGCGCCCCTGGCCGCATTTTATCCCCTAGTATCCGTACCAGGACTTGCCGTCGAAGTCGAGGTGCGTGCAGTCGACGAACACCGTGCCTAGGCAAGGTTTTTCCCCCGCCCCGATATAGCCCCAGCGTCCCGTATCCTTGAGCTTGGAGGCGTCCAATTCGATGCCGTCCTCGCCGGCCGAGCAGACCTCGGGCGGGTAGGGCTCCTCCTGCGAAGCCTCGGGATGGACGCCGGTGTCGAGCGGAGGCAGGACTTTCAGGAAATCCGGGACCAGCGCGCTCAAGGTCGGAGCCGGGCGCCCCTCCTCGGACTCGCGCACCGCCTGGAACAAGGCGAGCCTCAAAGCCGCCAGCCTCACCCTGGAGGCTTCCTCGTCCAACGCCCCGGGGTCTTGGGCTTGGCGCGCGAGACGGGAAGCGGGCGAGAAGAGGAGCAGGACCAGGCAGGCGGCCGGGCCCAACACCCCGAGAACGAGGATCGCGTTCCTCCGCCAAGGCGGAACGTTCCCCCTCAGGACGACGCGGGTTCCGGCGACATAGTCATGGAGGGCGCGCCCTTGGGGCGAGAGCGCGGCCATCGCGAAGCCGGTGAATACCGTGAACGCCGAGAGGAGGTACCCCGCGGTCCGCGCCAGGGCGCGGCCATAGCCGACCGCGGAGAGATCCGCCCGGACCACGGCGATCCCCGCGAGTCTTTTCCCCGCGGTCCGTCCCCAGCGGCCGATGAGCAGGGCGTGGTAGGCCGTGGGCAGGAGCAGTCCCACCGCGCGCAGGAGCGCTTCCGGCGCGCCGAGGGCCGCGAGCGGGAGGTTGATGAGGACGATGGCGGTGAGGATCAGCATCCCGTCGAAGATGAGGGCGCCCGAGCGCAGGAAGAAGCCCGCCGCGACGGCCTCCTCCGGGCGGGTAGGCGCCGTTTCCGGAGCGTCTTGCGCCGATTCGCTTTCCGTGGGATCGCTCAGCGGACTATCCGTACTTGTACTTGACGCCGAAGCCGCCGGCGGGCCAATCGCAGACGATGTTGTCGTGCGGGCAGAGCATGCGGCAGGCTCCGCACTCGATGCAGTTCTCGTAGGCCACCAGCACCTTCTTGTGGCTCTCTTCCCACTCGTAGACCTTGGCCGGGCAGACGCTCACGCAGGGCCTGCCCTGGCAGAGAGAGACGCAGGGAGCGGACTCGGAGTCGTTTTTCAGCGAGATGTGCGTCTGGGGGGCTTTCTTGAAATCCAAGAGCCCCAGCTTGGCCTCGACTGTTTCTTTGGGTTGTCCGGAGCTCACAGAACCGCCTTGCGCAGGGGCCAGAGGTCGCGCGCCATGCGCAGCAGGCCGCGTTCGCGCACCATGCGCATGGCGGTCTTAAGATGCTCCCTCTTGGGCACCCCGTCCGCCGAGAAGCGCAGATGGGCCAGGTCGCAGGCGAGCTTGGGGTAGAAATCCAGGAATCCGGGTGAGGATTCCACCGCCTCTTCCAGGTCCTTGACCTCCTCGAGGTCCGGCAGGACATAGGAGGCCTTCAGTTTATCGACGTAGGCCGAGAGAGAGGCCTCGGAGAAATCATTCTTGGCCTTGGCCTCGGCCGCGGTCTCCCCGGCCAGACGGCCGGAGGTCATGGCCAGGTTCGAGCCCTCCCGGAAGGCGGCGTTCACCATCTGAGCCGCGTCGCCCGCGACCAGGAACCCGTCCCGGGCCAGGGGCGGCATGGACTTGAATCCCCCCTCCGGGATGAGGTGGGCCGAATATTCCAGGGTGGTAGAGCCCTCGATGAGGCGGCGCACGGCCGGGTGCTTCTTGACGAGCTCCAGATGCTCGGAAGGACGCAGGCCTTTCTTCTGGTAATCGCTGAGCTTGCAGCCCACGCCCAGGGCCAGGGACTCCTTGTTCGTGTAGAGGAAAACGTAGCCCAGCATCCCGAGCGTCATGGAGCCGAAGAACTCGGTGGTGGCGCCTTCCCCCTTCTCCAGGTTGAACCGGTCCTCGATCTTCTCCGCGGGCAGCGCCAGGACCTCCTTGGCCCCCAAAGCGACTTCCGAGGGCTTGAGTTCCGCCCGAAAGCCCGCCTTCTGCGCGAGCAGGGAGTTGACCCCGTCGCAGGCGATGACCATGGAGGCGGTCAGGTCGTCGCCCTCGCTGGTCTTCACGCCGCATATCCTGCCGCCCTGGCGCAGGACCTCGCGCACGGTGACGCCCGCATAGACCTCGGCGCCGGCCTCCTCGGCCTTCTTGGCGTACCACTGGTCGAAGCGGGTGCGGATGATGGTGTAGGCGTTGGGAACCCCTTCGAGGAAACGGCGGGACTTGTAGCCCACGGTGATCCAGGAATCCTCGGAGACGATGCAGGTCCTCTGCTCCGCGATGGCCCGCTCCATGGGGGAATCCTCGGCTTTCCAGAAGTCGGGGACGATCTCATGGAGCATCCGGGAATAGAGCACCGCGCCTTGCACGTTCTTGGCGCCCGGATATTCCCCGCGCTCGAGGACGACGACCTTGCAGCCCCCGCGGGCGGCGGCGATGGCCGCGCTGATCCCGGCGGGTCCGGCCCCGACGATTATGGCGTCGAAGTCCGCCATCGGAGCACCTTATCCGTTGGCTTTGCCGATGGTCTCCTGGACCTTGCCCAGGAGCTCGTCGGTCTTGAAGGGCTTGGTCATGAAGCCCACGACTTGGGGGAACTTCTTGAAGAGGGCCTTGGACGGCTCCAGGGCCGTGAGGACCACGATGGGGATGCCCTTGGTCTGGTCATCCTGGGAGATCTTGATCTGAAGCGAGTACCCGTCGATGCCGGGAAGCATCACGTCGAGCACGAGCATGTCCGGCTTGTGCTGGATGATGGCGTTCCAGGCGTGGCGCCCGTTGTCGCAGGTCACCACCTCGTAGCCGCCCTGCTCAAGCGTGAAACGGATGAGGTTGAGCATTTCCGGCTCGTCATCGATCGCCAACACTTTCTTGGGCATGGTCTCTTCGCCTTTATTATAATAAGCTTCGCCGAGAATACCAACATTTTGTGCCTACATTCAAGCCGAAAAGGCTCTTATCGCTCCTCATGGCCCATGACCGGGCCTACGGCCTGCTCCAGCCGGGCGACCGCGTCCTGGCCGCGGTGTCCGGCGGGCCCGATTCCGTCTGCCTCGCCCATCACCTGGCCCGCCTGGCCCCGCGCCGGCGCCTGCGCTTGACACTGGCGCACCTGCACCACGGCCTGCGCGGCCCCGACGCCGACAAAGACGAGGCGTTCGTCCGCGGGCTGGCCGAGGAGCTCGGGACGCCGCTCATCGTCCGCCGGCTCCCCGTGCGCGCTCTCGCCCGCACGCAGCGGCGCAGTCTGGAGGATGCGGGACGCAGGCTCCGCTACCGCGCTCTGGCTGAGATCGCCCGTTCCGAAAATTGCAACAAGGTCGCCGCGGGACACCACCTCGACGATCAGGCGGAGACTCTCCTGCTCCATCTGCTCAGGGGAACCAAGGCCAAGGGCCTGGCCGGAATGCCCCCCCTCCGTCCGCTTGAAACCGGCCGCGAGGAGCTTCTGCTCATCCGTCCGCTCCTCCCTCTGAGCCGCAAGGACGTGGAAGCCTACCTGCGCTGTTTCGGTCTGCGCTCGCGCACGGACCGGAGCAACCGCTCCCTGGACTATACCCGCAATTGGATCCGCCTCAAGGTGCTCCCCTTGCTGGCCTCCCGCAATCCGCGCATACGGGAGAATCTGGCCGCCATCGCCGAGGACCTCCGCCGGCATCTCTTCGCGAAGAGCGCCGCATAAAGCCGCTCCCCTCTCGTTCCCTCGCCTTGTTTTAGGAGCGGAGCCGGGCTATACTCAAGGGTAGGATATGCCCGGTTCAAACCGCAAGCCGGACTTTCGGCGCCTCTTCTTCCGGCATGCGCCGCTCTTGGCCGCCGCCCTCTGCCTGAGCGCCGGCGTCCTCCTCCTTTACCGCGCCCGCGGAGGGGAGCCGACGCCGGAAGTCCCCGTCCCCCTGTTCGACTCGCCGCCGAAAGGGGGACGAGATCCCGCCGGCCTCGCGCCGGACGCAGGCGGAGACCCTCGCTCACGCTCATCGCGGATGCTCGTCGCCTCCCGCGAGCCGGACCGGGAGCCCGGTGCGGCGCGAGAGAGGCCTTCGAGGCCGAAGACCGGGCCGGTCGGCGTCGCTCCGGAGACGGCCGCCGAAAACGAAAGGGCCCCTGAAAGAGAAGCCGCCCTGGAGGAGATATCCTCTCAGAGGAACCCTCCCGGAGTACGCCCGGCGAAGAAGGCCTCCGGACAAGACGCTCCAGCCCTGCCCGGCGGGGGGCCTGCCGCGCCGGCTTCGCGCGATGGCGCGGCAAACGCTCCGGGCCTCCCCGGAGCCGCGTCTGCGCAGGGGAAAGAATCCGCCCTCCGCCCCGTCGCCTCTCGGCCGCGGCTCCCGCTCCGCTCCGGGAATCTGCGCGGCGCCGCAAACGCGTCCGCGAGGGCCCTGAAGAGAGGGAACCCTTCGGCCGCCGAGACGGAGGCGGCGCGGCTCTGCCGGCAGGAGAAAGGGCCGTGCACGCTCTTCTGGCTCGCCGATAAGGAGCGCGCCCTGCGCGTCGCGCGATGCCCCCCCGATTCCCGGGCCGTGCCGGTGGATCTCCCGACCCCCGGTTCCCACACCTGCATCAAGACGGGCGAGGAGAACGGCGAGAAGCCGGGGATATTCCGCCCGAGCGACGACCCTTGGCAGCCGTACAGCTGGATGGCGCCCGGAGCCTGCCCGGGAAAAATCACCCGGAGCGATATCCCAAGAAAGGGGGATTTCGCCTGCGACCCCGCCGAGCCTTCGAACCCTCCCGCGCCCGCCCCCGCGCTTTTCGCTCAACTCCCCTCCGGGGCCCGTTCCTCCCCTCGGGGCGCGGTTTCCGGAGCCCCGCCCTCGCCGGCCCC
>CAYWAR010000097.1:3897-8062 GCA_964455765.1 uncultured Elusimicrobia bacterium | reverse complement strand
CGGCGGCCATCTCTTCTTTCTCTCCCCCAAAGCCCTGGAGAAGCTCTTTGTACGAGCCGGGCTATCCGTCCTGAGCATGCGCGGCTTCCACCTGAAGCTCGGCATGAAGGCGCGCGGCTGGCTCCCCGGCTCCTACCGGCCTTTCCTGCGAGCGCCGGCAACGGCGCCCGGCCCGAAGGACTCCGAAGCCCCGCCGGAAGACCTCGACGCTCTGCGCGCGCTCATCGGCCCGAAGCCGAGCTGGACCGCCTACCGGCTCCAGCGGACCTGGAACCGGTGGTGGCGCTTCAAGGACTGCTCTTTCGGCTACGACCTGGAAGTCGCCGCGGAGAAATGACGCTCTTCCTCGCCGCCTCCGCCGCGTATGTCGCCGCGCTGACGGTCGTGGACGGCTTCTTCAATCGGCTCGTCTTCCGGGAAGCCCGGAAACTCCCCTATGAGGCCCCGGTCAAGAAACAGATTTATGCCCTGCCCGAATGGAGAATCATCGGCGCGGTGCACTTGGTGCTCCTGCCCGTCGTCTTCCCCTGTCTGGCCGCCTGGGCCATCGGCGGACGCAAATATCTCCTGGCCTACCTCGCGGTCCTTTGCGTGGTGCAGTGGGATGTGATCTTCGGGCGCATCGTCTTCGATGACTGGCTCGGCGACACGCCGAGCATCGCATTGCCGGGGCTCGGCTGGCGCCGATTCCCCCTGGGGCCCGTCGTGGCGGTCCGCCTTGCGCTCGCCGCCCTGCTGGCCTGGGCCTGCTTCCTATCTTAACGAAGGGCGAGCCGGCCTTCGGATAGGTCGAGCCCGGGGAGCCGGATCTCGAAGGGGAGCTCCGCGTCGGGCTTGAAGTCCCGGGTGAAGCTCGCACGGCGTCCCAGCAGGGAGAGCGGGACGGGGAATCCCCCGATGCTCAGGCCCTTGGCCGTGATGGTCAGAGACCCTCGGTCCTCGGCCAGGGCGAGGGCGACCCGGCAGGCGACGCGCACTCCCCGCAGACGCCCGGAGGCCGCCGCTTCACCGCCGGAGAAGGACACGGAGACTTCCTTCAGGCCGTTGACCCGGCCTTCGAGGAACGCGGCCAGCGCTTTCTCGCTCACGGACCCGGAGGCCAGGCTCAGGCGCCTCATCCCCAAGAAGCGGACATCCTCAAGCCCCGCGGCTTGCCGTGTCGGGACCAAGGAGAGGTCCTCCATCAGGAGGTCGGGCGCGTCCACGGCCAAGCCGCGGATGCGCACGGTCTTGGCCCTGATCCTCACCTTGGGGTAGACTCCGCGCCTAGCGTCGTAGTCTCCGAGCTCCACGCGCAGGTCCTCGGCGGAGAAATTCCCTTCCGAATACGCCGGAAAACGGAAGACCCGGACCGGGAAAGGCGCTTGGGCCGGGGCCTTGCGCTGGAACAGCACCGCCTCGCTCCCATCCGGCAAGGGGAAGCGGCGGACCTCCGCGTACCCGCGCTGGAACCAGCCGGCCGGGTCCAGGACCAGGGTTTGGACTCCGGGCAATTGGTTGACCACGGAAGCCGGGCCCAGGGAGCGGGTCTTCACGGCCAGGAACTCGGAGAACTCGCAGATGCGGCGGTTGACCCCCCGCACGCGCAGAGTCTCCAAGCCGTGGCTCAAGCGCGTCCAATGAAGATTGGTGGGGTTGAACTGCGGATGGTTCGCGACCAAGGTCAGGTTGCTGAAGGGCGCCGAAGCGTCGCGCCGCGCGGCGGCCTCCCACAGCAGGTCGGCCAGCCTCCAATCCTCGGTCCTGGGCGTGTCGGAGATGAACAGAGCGGAGGGCAAAGGCCCGGCGGAGATGCGGGAGATCCACCCCTGAGTCGAGTTGGCGGCGGAGATGAGCTGATAGGCGCAGAGCACCCAAGTCAGCACCCCGGGCCGCCAGGCCGAGATGAGCAGGGCTAAGGGCGGCAGGCCGGGGAGCAGGTAGCGCAGTTGGCGGTTGGGCACGATGGTCCAGAAGATGAAGGAGGAGATCGTCCAGACCTTGAGCAGCCTGCGGTCCTGAGCGTCCCCTCTTCCTCCGGGCAGGAACAGGGAGGCGATGCCCAAGACCCAGAGCGGAAGCTCCAAACCCGTGCCCATCTGGCGGAAATAGGACAGCACGGCCGTGCCCTTCCACACCGCCGTGGCTTGATCCGCCGAGGCCTCCACCAGCCTCGGCAGAAGGATGGCCAACTGCGAGAGATACCAGGGCCCGCAGAGCAGGGCGCTCACCAAGACCGCCCCGAGGGCGTTCGCTCTCCTCTTAGGGTCGCGCAGGGCCCCGACGAAGAAGAAAAGAGCCGGGAAGAAATAGGAGAAAGCGCTCCATTTGGCGAGCATGGAGGCGGCGAAGAGCGCTCCGAAGAGCAGCGAGGGGGTCCTGCGGCGTAAGCCTTCCGAGGACATCAGGGCCCAATACGCGGCGGCGACCCAAGCCGTGAGCGCCAAGTCCACCAATTGGTCGCGCAAGAGCGACCGGACCTCGGGCGCGCAGGAGAAGATGGCGGCCGCGGCCACGCCCACCCATTGCCCGCCGACGCGGCGCCCGAGACCCCAAAGGGCCAGGCAGAGAAGCGCCAGATGGAGCCAGTTCGACCAGAGGGCCAAGCTCGCATCCGTGCCCCCTCCGAAGGGGAGCAAGGATAGGCCGTAGAGGGGAGGGAAGGGCGGCATCCCCGGCTTGGGCGCGTTGGCCAGAAGCGCGCCCGGATAGTCCCCCCGGGAGAGGGCCGATCGGAGGTCGATGGCCGTCTCCAATTGTATCGACTGGTCCCAAGCCGGAGGCCGCGTCTCGCGACGGTTGAAGTCCCAGAGTTGGAAGGCGTGAAAAGCCAGGAGCGCGGCCAGAACGAGCAGGCTCGCTGGAAAGGCGGAAAGGACGCCTTTGTCAGCCATGATAGTGGTGCATTATACCCCTTATACGCGGCGCACAAAGTGCGCTGCGCGTTTTCAAGACAGCGCCCGGCGGGCGCCTCCATTCTCATCGCACAGCGACTTTCGTCGCTGTGTATAAAGACGCGCGGCGCGCTTGGGCGCCGCGTTTTTGCTAGCATTGGGCGGTGCAAGCCCTCATCCTGACCGGCGGCCTGGGCACGCGTTTGCGCCCGTTCACCCTCGACACCCCCAAGCCCCTGCTTCCGGTGGCCAACCGGCCTTTCCTCCTCCACCAGTTCGACCTCCTGCGCCGCCATGGGATACGGGAAGTGACCTTGGCCACGGCCTATCGGCCCGAGACCTTCCGGCGGATGTTCGCCGGGGGAGCCCGGGTCGGCCTCGACCTGCGCTATGCCCGGGAGAAGACTCCCCTGGGGACCGGGGGAGCGGTCAGGAACGCGGTCGGGACGCCGGAGGACGCCTTGCTCGTGCTCAACGGGGACGTGCTCCATGACCTCGATTTGCGCGCCTTCCTCGCGCGCCACCGCAGCGCCCATGCCGAGGCCTCCATCGCCCTGACCCGGGTGCAGGACCCCACCCTCTACGGCCTGGTGGAGACCGACGGGAGCGGCCGCATACGCCGCTTCCTGGAGAAACCCTCCCAGGATGAGATCACCTGCGACACGATCAATGCCGGGGCCTATCTCTTCGAGCCCTCGGCGCTGGATCTCATCCCCGCGGGTGTCCCCTATTCCCTGGAACGAGGGCTCTTCCCCCGCCTCCTGCAGGAGGGACGCAGGATGCACGGCTTCCTTTTGGACGGCTACTGGACGGACATAGGGACGGTGGACAAATACCTCCAGGTGAACCTCGACGCCCTCTCAGGCGCCTCCCCTCTCGCCCTCCCCAAGGCCGTCCAGAAGGGCGCTTTGCTTCTGGAGAAAGGCGCGCGCCTGGGCAAGGGCGTGACGCACGAGGAAGGCGGGCGGACGCTCCTGGGCTCGGGCTGCAGGATCGGGGAGGGAGTGCGCTTCTCCGGCTCGGTCTGCGTAGGCGCTCGCAGCCGGATAGGCCGCGGGGCATTTTTGAGGGATTGCGTCCTCCTGGATGGTTCGGTCATCGGGGAGGGCGCGCGCCTTGAGCGCTGCGTCATGGGCCGGATATCCCGCGTCGGGGCGAATTCCACTATAGGCCCAGGGACCGCGCTCGGCACGGGATCGTCTCTGTCGGATTTTTCTAACACTTAGACGCGTTTGCGGGAAATCCCAATGGGATTTACCGCCAACGCGGCCCACGGCGCCCCCCAAGGTAAA
>CAYWAR010000097.1:0-3887 GCA_964455765.1 uncultured Elusimicrobia bacterium | reverse complement strand
ATCATCGGCCGGGCGTCCCGCGTGGGGGCGAATTCCACCCTAAGTCCCGGGACCGCCCTCGGCGCGAAATCGTCGTTGTCTGATTTTTCCAACACTTAGACGCGCTTTGGGGGGAAATCCCATAGGGATTCCCCCCAAAGGCGGACCAGGAGAGACACCATGGAAATAAAATTCGGCACCGACGGCTGGCGCGGAGTGATGGCGCGGGACTTCACCTTCGACAACGTGCGCCGGGTGGCCCAGGCCATCGCGGATTACCTGAAGACCAAGCCGCATAAGACCAAGGCGCGCCACACCGTGGTGGTCGGCTACGACCGCCGCTTCCAATCGGAGAGCTTCGCCGAGGAGATCTCCCGCGTCCTCCAGGCCAACGGACACACCACCTATCTCCTCGCCGAGACGCTGCCGACGCCCGCCATCAGCCTCATGACGGCCAAGCTCAAGGCCGTCGGCGTGGTCGTGACCGCGAGCCACAATCCCCCCGCTTATAACGGCGTGAAGATCAAGCTGGAGGGACGGGCCGCCCCGGAATCGGTGACCGCCGAGGTCGAGACCTTCCTCGGGCGGGCCGTTCCCCTGCGCGACGGCCCCGTGGCCAGGAGATCCTACAAGAAGGAATACCTGGCCTATCTGCGCTCCCAGATCGACCCCTCGCGCTTCATGGGGAAACTCCCCCGCCCGGCGCTCATCGACTACATGCACGGCGCCGCCGGCGGGCTCATGGGAGAGCTCTGCGGAGGCCGCAACCTCATCGAGATGCGCGCCGAGCACGACCCGCTCTTCGGCGGCGTCAACCCCGAGCCCGTGGACGCCAACCTCAAGGCGCTCAAGGAGCGCGTCCTCGCCGAGAAAGCCCTCATCGGCATCGCCCTCGACGGCGACGCGGACCGCGTCGCGGTCGTCGACGATAAAGGCCGCTACCTCACCCCCTGCCAGGTCTTCCCCATCCTCCTGGACTACCTCATCGGCACCCGGGGGCTCAAGGGGAAGATCGTGCAATCGGTCTCCATGGGCTACCTCTCCGGACGCATCGCGCAGGCCTACGGCCTCCCCTTCGAGGAGCTCCCGGTGGGATTCAAGCACGTGGGCGAGCAGATCGCCCTGGGAGAGGCGGCCATGGGCGGCGAGGAGTCCGGCGGCTACGCCTGGAAAGGGGGATTGCCCGAGCGCGACGGCCTGCTCACCGGCCTGCTCATGCTCGAGATCTGCGCCAAGCTCAAGAAGACCCCCTCCCAGCTCTGGGAAGCCATCGAGAAGAAATACGGCAAGTCCTCCTTCCGGCGGGTGGACTTCCACGTCTCCAAGCCCGTGGCCGACAAGGCCGTCTTCACGGCCAAGATCCAGAAGAAGCTCCCCCAGAAGCTCGCCGGCGCCCCGATCAAGACCGTGCTGAGCTTCGACGGCATCAAGATCATCCTGCAGGACGACCATTGGCTGCTCATGCGCCCCTCGGGAACCGAACCCCTCATCCGCACCTACGCCGAGTCGGATTCGCCCCAGAAGACGCAGACGCTGCTGGAGGCCGCCGCGAAATGGGTCAACGCCCATATATAAAATTGGTATATTCTCCGCAGCGCACAAAGTGCGCTGCGCGGTTTCAAGGTCGCGCCCGACGGGCGTCTCCATTCTCGACGCGCAGAAAGTTTATCGCTGTGGATAGCGCCTCTGGAGGGAATATATGAACAGGCAAGGACGCTGCTATTTCACGTCGGAATCCGTGACCGAAGGGCACCCGGACAAGGTCTGCGACCAGGTCTCGGACGCGGTCCTTGACGCGGTCCTTCAAGACGACCCCATGGGCCGCGTGGCCTGCGAGACCTTCTGCAGCCGCGGAGTGGTGATCGTGGGCGGCGAGATCACGACCAAGACCTTCGTCGACGTGGACAACCTCGTGCGCAGGGTCATCACCGAGATCGGCTACGACGACCTCAAGTACGGCTTCGCCGCACAGCTCCTCGCCGTCTTCAACAACATCGGGCGCCAGTCCCCGGACATCGCCCAGGGCGTCGACACCGGCGGAGCGGGCGACCAGGGCATGATGTTCGGCTACGCGGTCCGCGAGACCCCGGAGCTCATGCCCCTGCCCATCATGCTCGCCCACAAGCTCACGCGCCGCCTCGCCGAGTCGCGCCGGGCCAAGACGCTCCCCTATCTCGGCCCCGACGGCAAGAGCCAGGTCACCGTCGAGTACCTCGACGGGCGCCCCCTGCGCGTGGACACGGTGGTCATCTCCACCCAGCACACCCCCGACATCCTCGACCGCAGCGGGGAACGCATCACGGAGAAGTCCCGCAGGGAGATCATCGACGTGATCATCCGTCCCGTCCTGGGCAAGAGGCTCCTCGACGACAAGACCAAGTTCCTCGTCAACCCCACCGGCAAGTTCGTCGTCGGCGGTCCGGTCTCCGACACCGGGGTGACCGGGCGCAAGATCATCGTGGACACCTACGGCGGCTCCGCGCCCCACGGCGGCGGCGCCTTCTCCGGCAAGGACCCGACGAAGGTGGACCGCTCCGCCTGCTACATGGCGCGCTACATCGCCAAGAACGTGGTGGCCGCCGGGCTCGCGGAGGAGTGCACGGTGCAGCTCTCCTACGCCATCGGCGTGGCCGAGCCGGTCGGACTCTACGTCAACACCCACGGGACCGGCACGGTCGACGAAAGCCGCATCGAGGCCCTCGTGCGCAGGCATTTCCAGCTCACTCCGCGCGGAATCATCGCGACGCTCAAGCTCCGCCGGCCCATATACCGGCTGACCGCCGCGTACGGGCATTTCGGCCGCACGGAGCCCTCCTTCGAGTGGGAGAAGACCGACAAGGCCGCCCTCCTTCGCGATGAGGGCGGCTCCAAGACCAGAGCCTCCCGCAAAAACGGGTCGCTGGCCGCGGCATAGCGGGGAGGCCCCATGGAACGCATCGAGCCGACGCGGGCGCTGGCGGTGAAGGTCTGGTGGGCCTTCCTCTGGAGGTCGGTGGTGTTCGCCCTCCTCGCGGGCTTCGCGGTGGGCTTCCTCTTCGCCATGGCCGCCCTGCTCCTCAAGCTCCCCCCGGAGACCGTGAGCGCCGTCTCCGGCCTCTTCGGTGTGGTCCTGGGCGCGCTCTTGTCCCTCGAGTCCATGTACCGCGTCCTGGGCAAGAAGTTCACCGGCTTCGAGGTCGTGCTGCTCAAGACGGAAGAATAAGGAGTCCATGAAGAAGATCTGCGAGAGCGCCGAGGAGGCGGTCGCCGACATCCAGGACGGCTCCCTCATCCTGGTCGGCGGCTTCGGCGTCTGCGGAGTGCCCGAGAACCTCCTCTTCGCCCTGCGCGAGAAAGGGGCCAAGGACCTGACCCTGGTCTCCAACAACGCGGGCCTCGACGACTACGGCATCGGCACCCTGCTCAAGAACGGCCAGGTGCGCAAGATGATCCTCTCTTACGGCGGGGAGTGCAAGACTTTCGAGGAGATGACGCTCAAGGGCTCCCTGGAAGTCGAGTGGGTCCCCCAGGGCACCCTCGCCGAGCGCATCCGGGCCGCGGGCGCCGGCATCGGCGGCTTCTACACTCCCACCGGCTACGGGACGAAGGTGGCCGAGGGCAAGGAGACGCGGCAGTTCGACGGGTGCTGGCAGGTCTTCGAGAGGCCGCTCAAGGCGGATTTCGCCCTCATCAAGGCCTTCCGCGGCGACACGCTCGGCAACCTGGCCTACCGGCGCACCGCGCGCAATTTCAACCAGGTCATGGCCACCGCCGCCGCGACGGTGATCGCGGAGGCGGAGAGCCTCGTGGAGCCCGGAGCCCTGCTCCCGGAGCATGTCCACACCCCCGCCCTCTACGTGGACCGCCTCCTCAAGGGAACGCGCTATCTCAAGCCCATCGAGAAGCGCACCGTGATCCCCCGGGAAGCG
>CAYWAR010000096.1:0-8112 GCA_964455765.1 uncultured Elusimicrobia bacterium | reverse complement strand
GAGATGATCGTAGCCGAGGTGCTCCAGTCCGCCGAGGTCATGAAGGAGGCGGTCTCCTTCCTGGAGCCGCACATGGACAAGAGCGCCTCGACCTCCCGCGGGAAGATACTGCTCGCCACGGTCAAGGGCGACGTGCATGACATCGGAAAGAACCTGGTGCACATCATCCTCAAGAACAACGGCTACGAGGTGGTGGACCTGGGCATCAAGGTCCCGCCCGACGCCCTCATCGCGGCCGCGCGCAAGGAGAAGCCGGACCTCATCGGGCTCTCCGGCTTGCTGGTCAAATCCGCCCAGCAGATGGTGGCCACGGCCGAGGATATGAAGACGGCCGGGCTCGAGGCGCCGCTCCTGGTGGGAGGAGCCGCGCTCTCGGCCAAGTTCACCGCCTCGCGCATCGCCCCCGCCTACGGCGCGCCCGTGCTCTACGCCAAGGACGCCATGACCGGCCTCAACCTGGCCAACGGGCTCCAGACGCCGGAGCGCCGAGCCGAGCTCATCGAGGAGAACCGCAGGAAGCAGACGGAAATCTCCCGGCCCGACACGACCCCGGCCCCGGCTCCCCACCCGGCCCGGGCGACGGTCATAGACCACTCCAGCGACATCCCCTCGCCTCCGGACCTCAAGCTGCACGTCCTGCGGGACTTCCCGGTCGAGGAGGTCTTCAAGTACATCAACCCCATCATGCTCTACGGCAAGCACCTCGGGCTCAAGGGCCAGCCGGAACGGCTGCTGGCCGAGAACCACCCCAAAGCGGTCGAGCTCTTCCGGCAGATCCATGCCCTCCAGGAGGAGATCATCGACAAGGGGCTCATCCACCCCTCCGCCGTGGTGCGCTTCTTCGCCGCGCAGTCGGAGGGGGAGACTCTGCGCCTCTACGGCTCACCGCACGGGGGAGGGCGCGAGGAAGGCTCCTTCACCTTCCCGAGACAGACCGGACGCGAGCTCCTCTGCCTCTCGGATTTCGTCGCGCCCAAGAGCCTGGGCCGCATGGATTATGTGGCGCTCTTCGTGGTGACCTGCGGCCGGGACATCCGGGAACTCTCGGAAGCCTACCGGGACAAGGGAGAGTACCTCAAGTCCTTCGCCCTGCAGGCCGTGGCCATCGAGAGCGCCGAGGCCTTCGCCGAGCTCCTGCACGACCGCCTGCGCAGCATGTGGGGCATCCCGGACCCGGTGGGCATGACCCTGCGCGAGAAGTTCCAGGCCCGCTACCGCGGCCTGCGCGTGAGCTTCGGCTATCCCGCCTGCCCGGCGCTCGAGGATCAGCGCCAGCTATTCACCCTGCTCGAGCCCCAGAGGCACATCGGCGTCGTCCTCACCGAGGGACTGATGATGGAGCCGGAAGCCAGCGTCTCGGCCCTGGTCTTCCACCACCCCCAGGCCCGCTACTTCTCCGTCAACGGCGAACCCGAGCGGCGCTGAAGGGTGAGCATGACGCTGAGCCTCGTTCTCCTGTTTTGCCCAGGCCCGCTCCTCCGGCCGGCGGCCTGGGCGGCCCAAGCCGCGCCTCCGGGCGCGGAGTCCATCCTCCGGACGATGGAGGAGGTCGCCTCCAGGCAGAGGAAAGCCGACCCCCTGGAGGCGCGCGGCCTCGAAGAGAAGCTCCGCGACCTCGCCGCCCGTATCCGCGAGCTCGGCCCGGGCGCGGCCCCCGCGTTGTCTTCCTATCTCTCCGACCGGCGTAGGCTCATCAAAATCCGCCTCTACGCCGCGTCCCTGCTGGGGCTCATCGGTGAGCCGGGCTCCTACCCCGCCCTCAAGGAGACCGCCCTGGACGGGCGTGAGGATCCGGGCCTGCGTTCAGCCGCCCTTCAGGCCGCCTGCTCCCTGCGCTTGGACGCTCCCGCGTGCCGGGCCCCGGCCGAGGCCGTCCTAAAGGACTCTTCCACCGGGGAACTGCTCGCGCGGGAGGCCTTGCTCCAGCTCTCGCGCGTCGGCGCCGACGACGCCGCCCTCATGCTCAGGCTCGCCAAGCGCCATGGACCGGCCCCCGAGGGTCACCTGCTCGATTCCGCGACGCATGCCCTGCGCGCCCTGGCCCTCTCCAAGTCGCGCACCCAGCGCGAGCTTTTCAAGCTGGCCGGTTATTTCAAGAAGGGAAGCGAGGCCCGGCGGCGCGCGGTGGAGGCGTTGGCCCTGGAAAAGATGAGCCTTTCCGACATGGAGCCGGGCGAGCTTCACGCACTTCGCTCCATCGCGCTGGAGGATCCCCTCTGCGCGGTCGAAGCGGCCCGCCTGCTGGGCGAGCTCAGGGACCCGGGCTCGGTCGACGCCCTCCTCCGGGCCCTGAGGACTCAGCAGAAGCCCCGGACGCTGGCCGAGGCGGCCGAGGCTCTGGCCAAGATCGGCGACGCCTCCGCGGCAGGACCCCTGGCCGCCTTGGCCTCGGCCATGCACCAGAATCCGCGCTTCGCCCCGCAAGGGCGGGAGGAATACCGGGAGTACGCCGTCCGTGTCCAGGCCGCGGCCGATTTCCTCGCCGCGCCGACCCCTGGACGCTATGAGACACCGCAGGAGCGCGCTCTCCGGCCTTCGAAACAGGAGAAACCGGCCGCGCCGGCGGATGCGCCGTCGGCCTCCTTCAGCTATGAGGGCTGGCCCGGCGAGGGGACCCCTCGGCCGGTGTTCAGCGGAACCTCGGACTCTCTGACCCTTTATCCGGAGCCAAGCTCGCCGGCCGAACCGGCGCGTTCTCATCCTCTGAGGAAGGGAAGACCACTGACAGTAGAGGGTTCCGTCGTGAGGACCCTGGCCCCCGGGATACTGCGCGCCCGCAAGGCCATGGAGGCTCCCCTGCGGGATCTGGGAGAATCCCGCCCTCTGCGGCAGGCCGAACACTCCGGGCCCTCCGAAAAGTCCAAAGTCTTTCTTCTGGAGGGCGAGGCTCTGGAGATATTGGCCTATCGCCCGCAGGGCGCCTGCTTCCTGCGGCGGGGGGCGCGGATCTACGAGGGCGAATGCCTCAGCGAGGCCGCCCAGGGGCTTTTCACCACGGTGTCGGACCCCAAGACCGAATGGTGGCTCAAGACCACGGTGCCCGGGGCCTCGGGCTGGTTCCGCTCCGACGACCCCGCCGTGGATTTTCTGCAGAGATAGCCGCCTCCGCGACAGCGTTCTGTCGCATTCCGCAGGGCTCACACCCCAAACCATATATCAGGTAATTGATTTATAGGTCAATTACTCGATACATGGAGAAGAGTGATCAAAAGCCCGCGTCCCGGCCGCCGTTTCGATCGCAACGGCGGCCAGGCCGCGTGATTCCATCCCGCGCATCCTGCCCGAGGCGGGCCGGGGCCTGCTGGCTTTCGAGAGCGCCTTGACCCCCTCGCCCACGAAGAGCGAGACGATGAAGACCACCGCGGCCAGGAGTATGCCCACCGCCACGTTGCCTTTCTCCAGCTCCTTGCCCGCGCGCATCCCCTTGGAGCGGGTGAGGCGGCCGAAGACCCTCAGGGAGAAGGACATGGTCGCCACGACCACCACGAAGGCCAGCACGAGATTGCCCGCGGCGATCAAGGCCAGCCTCCAGGGGTCGCCGCCGGACGCGATCCCGGGGGAAAGGTGCCTGCGGATCATCGCGGCCACGGGCTCGAAAGCCTGGTACATGATGTTGGCCGAGGCGATGAGCAGGGAAGCGACCAAGATTCCCACGGCCACGTTCCCCTTCGCCAACTCCTTGTCCTCGTTGAAGTCCGTGTTGGAGCGGATGAGCGCCCGGAGGGTGGCGTAGACGACCAGCACGGCCATGAGCACGGTCAGGCCCAATTCGAAAATGCTCGCGAGAATGCGTGTGACGTTCATGTGTTCAATGCCTCCAGGACCACGGCCACTCCCTGCCCTCCCCCCACGCTGATGGCGGCCGCCCCGTAGCGCGCGCCCCTGCGGCGCAATTCGAGGAGCAGGGTCAGGACCAGCCGGCAGCCGGTGGCGGAGAAGGGATGCCCGATCGCCGCCGCGCCGCCGTTGACGTTCACCTTGTCGGCGGCCGCGCCCAGTTCGGCCATGTCGAGGAGCGTCTGGCCGCAAAAAGTCTCGTTGATCTCGTATAGGTCCATGTCGCCGGACTCGAGCCCGGCCTTTTTCAAAGCCGTCTTCACGGCGCCTACCGAGGCGTAGGCCATGCGCTCCGGAGGAACGGCCGCGTAGGCGCCGGAGAGTATCCGCCCCAGCGGCTTCTTTCCCTTGGCCGCCCGCTCCGAGCCCACGATAAGGGCGGAGGCCCCGTCGACTAAGCCGTGCGTGTTGGCCTCGCTGACCGCGCCGGCCACGGACTTGGAGGAGTCGAAATGCGCGGGAGCCGGATCGGAGAGAATGTGGTCGTCCTCCACCGCGGAACCGACGGGGACGATCTCTTCGGCGAGGAGGCCCGCGCGCCGGGCCTTCAGGGCGCGGCGGTGGCTCTCCAGGGCCCAGGCGTCCATGTCCCGTCGGGTGATCCCCTTCTCCCGGGCCGCCTCATCGGCGGTCTGGGCGATGGTCTTGCCGCAGGCGATGTCCTTGAAGGAGGGGATGAAGACCTCGCGCCGCAGGCGGCTGGCGCAGTCCGTGCCGCCCGTCCCCACCAGTTCCGCCTCCCCTCTCTCGACGTCCTCGGCGGCTTCGATGAGGGCGTGCAGGCCCCCGCCGCAGGCCATGGAGAGGGTCAGGCAGGGGGCGGTCTCCGGGGCTCCGGCCCAGAGCCCCACATAGCGCGCTCCGTAGCAGGCGTGCGCGCCGGCTTGGTACATATTCGCGAAGACCACGCGCTCCAGCGAAGGCCCGGGGACCCCCGAGCGCTCCAGGGCGGCCTTGAGCGCGCGGGCGCCGAGATCGAGGGGGTCGAATTCGGACAGGGCTCCCCCCTCTCCCCCGTCGCCGCGCCGGCCGCGCGACCAGGTCGAAAAAGCCGTCCGGGCGCCGCCCAGGATGAACGCCGTCATGGGTTGATTTATAGCAGATTTCTTGCCGGGCGCGACGCTTTATTGATAGAGTGCGCGTGGCGCCATGAAACGGATCGCCGTCTATCCCGGCAGCTTCGACCCGGTCACCCGCGGGCATCTCGACATCATCCGCAGGGCCTGCCGGCTTTTCGACCGCGTCATCGTCGCCGTCTCCGACAACCCGTCCAAGAACCACACCTTCGACGCCCGGGAACGGGTGAGCATGGTCCGCGACTGCGTGCGGGGCCTCCCGCAGGCGGAGGTGGACACTTTCTCCGGCCTCCTGGTGGACTATCTCAAGGCCCGCGACGCCCGCGTCCTCATCCGCGGCCTGCGGGCGGTCAGCGACCTCGAGTACGAGTTCCAGCTCGCTTCCATGAACAGCCGCCTCCACCGCGAGGCCGAGACCCTCTTCCTCATGCCGGATGAGCGCTACACCTACCTATCCTCCTCCATCGTCAAGGAGGTCGCGCGGCTCGGAGCGCGCATCGAGGGCTTCGTCCCACCCTTGGCCGCCCGATTCCTGCGCCGCCGGTTCTCCGCCGGAGGACGCCGCGGGGGCAAAAAATGAGTTCAGAGAAGCGCCGCAAGCTGTTGATCGAGCCCCGGTTCCAGGTCCAGCTCATGCTCCGCATGGCGGCCTGGGCCGTGCTGGCCACGCTCATCACCGGAGGCTGCATCCTCTTCTTCCTGGCCATGGCCGACCAGAAGGCCGCGGGCGATTTCTTCTTCGTGGTCCCGGAGGCCGGGACGCACCCGGTGATGTTCAACCGCGTGCAGATCGTCCTGCCGGCCCTGGCGATCTCCCTGGCCGTCAACCTCGTCCTGGGCGTATTCTTCACCCTGCTCTACTCCCAGCGCCTGGCGGGCCCCCTGCACCGTTTGACGCAGGACATGCTCAAGGTCGCCCGAGGCGAGCCGGTGAAGCTGGGCTTCCACCTGCGCGATTCCGACGAGCTTCAAGAAGTCGCTCACGCCTTCGACAGCCTCCTAAAGAGCCTGGCCGAGAAGGGATTCCTAAAGCGGTAAGGGCGTGGCAATGCGCGCGATACTCTACCAGCTCCTGATCCCCGCGCTCCTCCATGCCGGAACCGACCCCTCCGCGGCGGGCCGCCTCCCCCGGGTCCCGGCCGACCCGGCCATGGAACCCCTGCTCAGCGTCCTGGAGTCGCGGACCCCCGAGTACGAGGCGGTGGAGAGGACGGCGCTCCAGCCTCCCATGAAGACGATCTCCTTGGGCTTGTCGACGAAACTCTATCAATGCTGGAAACTCAGACTCATGGGCGCGCACGGCCTGCAGGCCTACGCCGTCATGGAAAGGCTTAAGTCCCTGCAGGCCGCCCTCAAGAACGAGCGCTCGGAGCTGCTCAAGGAATTGGCGTCCTACGCCGCGGCCCCCAAGCCGGACCCCCATTCCCGCTCGCGCATCGAGGCCCGGGCCGGGAGCCTGGCCGACCTGCTCTCGGCCTACCGGAGCGCGGAGGAGGCCGGGCTGCGCAACGGGCTGATCTCGGCCGCCAAAGGCTGGCTGGGCGGAGGAGTCAAGGTCACCCCCCGCCTCTCCGAGAACGATTACGTCATGACCTACGACGACTCGGTCCCGGAATGCCCCTCGGAGAAGCAGAGGTGACCTGGAACGCCGAGGCGGGCGCGGGTGTCTAACCCCCCGGAAGCGGAGGCGTTCTTCCTCCGGCACGCGGAGCGCGTCTACAACCTGGCCCTGAGGCTCACCGGCAACCCGTCGGATGCCGAGGACCTGGCCCAAGACGCCTTGCTCAGGGCGCTCAGAGCTCTCCCCGGGTTCCGCGCGGAGGCGGAGGCGTCGACCTGGGTGTTCCGCATCACGGTGAACGCGTGGAAGAACCGCGTGCGCGCGGAGAAGAGCCGGAAGATCTGGCAGCTGCTCCCGCTCGACAAGTTCTTCGGGAAGGACGAGGACGAGCACGAGGAGGCCTTCAAGGCCGATGACCCGCCCCTGGATTCGGACCTCGAGAAGGCCGAGACCGGAGGACGGGTCCAGAAGGCCCTACTGAGCCTCGATGCGGAGAGCCGGGCCGTGGTCGTGCTCCGCGAACTCGAGGGGTTCTCGTACGAGCAGATCGCGCGGGCTTTGGGCGTGCCGGAAGGGACGGTGAAATCCAGGCTCTCCCGGGCCCGGGAGACCCTGCGAGAGCGATTGAAGGAAGGAGCGCCGGCGGACGGCTGACCATGGAACATCCTAAAGACTCTCTCTCCCCCTATCTGGACGGGGCCCTCTCCGAGGAGGAGCGCGGCCGCGTCGACGAGCATCTGCGCGCCTGCGCCGACTGCGCCGCCCACCTGGAAGGACTCCGGTCCGTCTCCAAGCTCGTCTCTTCCCTGCCTAAAAAGCCCCTGCCCACGGGCTTCCTCCAGCGCCTCAACCGCCGCGCCGCCGCGCCCCAAGAGTCCCCCTTCACGCTCTGGCTGCCGGCGGGACCCGCGCGCATGGCGGCCTTCGCGGCCACGGGGATATTGGTCTCCCTGATCGCCTACCGCGAGGTCCGCTTCCAGCGCATGCACGCGGAGTACGAGTCGTCTTGGAGCGAAGCCTCGTTGGGGCAAGCGGCGGATAAGTCTCTCCCCATGGAAGAGGCTCTCGATCGCAAGGGCCGCATCGGGGAGAAGACGCTCCGGGCTCCCGGCGCCCCCCTCGGCGTCGCGGACGAAGCCGCGGCCGGCCGCCCCCAAGACTCCGGAGACGGCGCTTCCTCGGGTCATCCCTCGGGCGCGGTCCGGGGCTTCAGGCCGCCGGCGGAGATACCCTTGCCCGGCGCCGGAGGGGCGGCGCGTTCCTCGGATGGCGCGGACGCGAAGATCGCCTCCAACGACGAGCTCCAAGGCTTCCTGCAGGAAGAGAAGTCCCGCATGGGCATCCACCAAATATTGCCCAAGACGGCTCCCGCCCCCCAGCCCGCCGCGCGGCAGGCATTGGACGCTCTGCCGGACCGGCCCATGTCGAAGAAGGAAGCCATGTCCGCGGTCCGCCAGATGGCCTCCCAGCTCTCCGGCATCAACAACCGCCGGGAGAACTCCCTTCCGCTGGTCCCGGTGGCCGGCCTGGAGAAGCCGAAGCTCCTCGCCTCTCCCTCGGAATCGAAACCGCTGCAGGACGAACAGCGGACCGAAAAGGCGGACTCCGCCTCCCCGGCGGACAGCATCGCGCTGGCCG
>CAYWAR010000095.1:0-8134 GCA_964455765.1 uncultured Elusimicrobia bacterium | reverse complement strand
CCATCGGCCGCCTGCGCGACTGGAAGGAGGAACGGCCCGAGCGCTTCCTCATCGTCGCGGGCTGCGCCGCCGAGCGCATCGGCGGCTGGCTGAGCAAGCGCTTCCCCTTCGTGGACCTGGTCGTCGGCGCGCGCTCCTTGGACCAATACCCGCGGCTCCTCGAGGAGGCCCTGCGCCGCCGCTTCGACTGGTCCGCGGAGAACGACGGGGTCTGGGCCTCGCCCCCGGATCGCGCGCCCTCTTCCCCGGTCTCCGCTTTCCTGACCGTCATGCGGGGCTGCAACTATTCCTGCTCCTATTGCATCGTCCCTTCGGTAAGGGGACGGGAGAGCTACCTGCCCTTCGAGCAAGTCCTGGAGGAAGCCCGCCGCTTGGCGGAGGGCGGGGCGCGCGAGCTCATGCTGCTCGGGCAGACCGTCAACAGCTACCGCGACCCCGGGGGACGGGGGGATTTCGCGGACCTCCTGCGCGCCGTCGCCGCCATGCCGGGCGTCCTGCGCCTGCGCTTCATGAGCCCGCATCCCTTCTTCGTCAATGAGCGCATGGCCAGCGCCATGGCCGAGACTCCCCAGGTCTGCCGCCACCTTCACCTGCCCGCGCAATCGGGCTCCGACCCCATCCTCAAGGCGATGCGCCGCAACTACACGCGCGCGGAGCTCCTGGCCAAGACCGCCGAGTTGCGCCGGCGCATGCCGGACATCGAGCTCAGCTCGGACTTCATCGTGGGCTTCCCGGGAGAGACCGGGGAGGATTTCGCCCTCACCCTGACGCTCGCGGGAGAGATGGGCTTGTCCGCGGCGTACTGCTTCAAGTATTCCCCGCGCGAGGGCACTCCGGCCTTCGCGGGGGGAGACCCGGTGCCGGAGGCGGTCAAGGAGGAGCGCCTGGCGGCGCTCCTCGACGGGGTGGGGGAGCTCACCCGCTCGGCCCTGCGCTCCTGGCAGGGAAGGAAGGCAAGCGTGCTCCTTGAGGACTCCGACACCGGCCGCACGGCCCACCACTTCAACGCGCGGCTCGATGAGCCCGGCGAGCCCGGCTCCGTGGTGGACGCCGTCGTCACCGGCTCCACCGGCACCGCCCTCAAATGTACGCGCGCTCGATAATTGCGCTTGCGCCGCGGCGGCGCTCCGTGGTAGAGTATTGACCGCATGATACACAAGAACGGCAAGAGCGCCAGCGAGCGCCGCAGGCACCGGCGCTTCGCGGTCGTCACCGACCTCGTCGAGCCCATCGTCCTGCGCTACGCGATGCCCAAGGGCTCCAAGGCCAAGGACGGCATCCCCTTCCATCTTAAGACCCAGCCCGCCATCCTCACCGACCTCTCCGCCGGCGGGATGTCCCTGGTCACCTTCCTGGCCCCGCCGCATACGAAAATCTTCAAGATGACGCTCACTATCCCCGGCCTCAACAAGCTGCCCATCGAGGGCCGCGTCGTCCGGGTCGTCAAGAAGGGCGAGACCTTCAGCGTGGGCATCGAGTTCGTCCGCATCGCCGAGAAGTACCGCAAGCAGATCAACCGCATGGCCGAGGACGACAACGACTGCCAGACCCGCCTCTCCCTGGGCCTGCCGGAAGCCTGCGTGCCCACCTGCTCCTTCCACCTGATGTGCTCCAAGATGCAGAAAGCCCCGCATTGGCCTCCCCGAGCGTAGAAAAAATCATCTGCATCGTCGGACCGACCGCCGCTGGAAAGACGGACCTCGCCCTGAGGCTTGCCCCCCGCATCGGCGGGGAGCTCGTGTCCGCGGACATGGGTCAGATGTACCGCGAGCTGGACGCCGGGACGGCCAAGCCGCCCGGGTCGTGGGCGGGGGGTGTCTATGTGAGCGCGGGGGTTCCCTGCCACCTGGTGGACTTCCTCGACCCCTCCGAGACCACCGACGCCGGTCGATTCGCCTCCCTGGCCGGGAAGGCCGTCGGTTCGATCCTCTCCCGCGGCAAGCGTCCCATCCTGGTCGGCGGCTCGGGACTGTATCTGCGGGCTCTCATCGAAGGGCTCGACCCCTTGCCCCCGCGCGACCCCGCTCTCCGGGAACGCCTCCAAGCCTTGGCCGAGGACCGCGGCCGGCCGTGGCTCCACCAGGAGCTGGCCCGCCGAGATCCCGCCGCGGCGGCCCGCATCCCGGGCAACAACCTCCAGCGCGTCATCCGGGCCCTGGAGATCTGCGAGCTCACGGGAAGGCCCGCCTCCTCCCAGCGCACCTCTTCCCGCCGCGAACCCCTGCTCGACGCGTCCTACATCGGCCTGACGCTGGACAGGAGCATCCTCCTCGACCGGAT
Organism: uncultured Elusimicrobia bacterium; assembly: GCA_964455765.1. Classification (GTDB taxonomy): domain Bacteria; phylum Elusimicrobiota; class Elusimicrobia; order UBA1565; family UBA1565; genus CAYHRV01. The sequence goes on along the minus strand of CAYWAR010000095.1, from coordinate 5,854 downwards.
CGCGCGGCGCGCGGCCTCGATGTTCCCCCGGATGATCGCCGAGGCGCGCCGCCTGGTCCCCTCCCGCTTCACCGGGGCGGAGCCGGGCTTCCGCTGTCTGGGCTACCCGCAGGCGCTCGCCTGCTCCCGCGGCGGGATGTCCGAGGAAGAGGGCCTACGCTCCATGATCGCCGACACCGCGGCCTACGCCAAGAGGCAGGCCACCTGGTTTCGCCGCCAGACCCCGGCCGCCTGGCTCGAGCCCGAGACCGCCCTGGAAGCCGCCCTCGAGTTAGCCCATGCTTGAGACCCGGATCCTCGAGCGCGCCGTGCTCGTGGGCGCCGCCCTCAAGACCGAGGACCCGCTCGTCTCGGAGGCCAGCCTCCTCGAGCTTCAACGCCTGACCGAGACGGCGGGCGGGGCCGTGGCCCGGACGCTCACCCAGCGGCTGGAGAGGTTCCAGCCCTCCTCCCTCATCGGCCGGGGCAAGATCCTCGAGGTCGCCTCCGCGGTGCGCGAGGAGGGTTCGCGGACCGTCATCTTCGACACGGAGCTCACCCCGGCCCAGCAGAAGAACCTGGAGGCCGCCCTCGGCGCCAAGATCGTCGACCGCACCCGGCTCATCCTCGACATCTTCGCCCATCGCGCCCGGACCAAGGAGGGGGAACTGCAGGTCGAGCTCGCCCAGCTCTCCTACATGCTGCCCCGCCTCACCGGAGCTTGGCGCGGCTTCTCCCAGCAAGTCGGCGGGATCGGAACGCGCGGTCCCGGCGAGCGCAAGCTCGAATACGAGCGCCGCCACATCCAGCGCCGGATCGAGCATCTGCGCTCGGACATCGCCCGCATGGAGACCGAGCGCATGGTGCAGCGGCGCAGGCGCCTCTCCATCCCGGTCCCGGCCGTGGCGGTCATCGGCTACACCAACGCGGGGAAGTCCAGCCTCCTCAACCGGCTCACGGGGCCCGCGGCCAAGGAGGTCTACGCCGACGACAAGCTCTTCGCCACGCTCGACCCCACCACGCGCCGCGTGCGCCTTCCCAAGGGCGGCTGGGCCGTCTTCACCGACACCGTGGGGTTCATCTCCAGGCTCCCGACCGCCCTCATCGCCGCCTTCCGCTCCACGCTCGAGGAGGTCCAGCGGGCCGACTGCCTCCTGCACCTGGAGGATGCCTCCGCCCCCCGCCTGCGCGAGCAGCGGGAGACGGTGCTGGGCGTGCTCCGGGAGCTTTCAGCCGGGGACATCCCGCGCGTGAGCGCGCTCAACAAGGCCGATCTCCTCGCCGCGTCCGCGCGCCGCGAGCTCCTCCAGGACGATCCGCAGCGCCACCTGATCTCCGCGCTGACCGGCGAGGGCGTCGAGCGCCTCCTCTCCCGCCTCGAGGCCGTGCTCGAAGGGCGCTGGGTGCTGCGCGAGCTCACCCTGGAGCACTCCGAGGGCCGCCTCATCGGCGAGATACACCGCTGCGCCCAGGTGGTGGGCCGCTCGGTCCGGGGCGGACGGCTCTCCCTGCGCCTGCGGATCACTCCCGAGAACTGGTCGCGCCTGCTCAGCCGCCTCGACCGCTGAACCGCGCGGGGGGCTCGGCTATGGATTTTTTCCCGAGCGCCTGTTATACTTTTGGTGGAAGCACCGCTACCCCTCCCACGGCGCGAAACCCCTCCCCTAAGCGCCGCTATTCCCGGCTGAAGTTCCCTTGGATTCGAGCGTCGGATCAGCTCAGGGGGTAAATATGGACGCGCCCTGCAGGACGGAGAAGGACCTCGCCGCCATCCAGAACCTGGAAACGGCGAAAATGACGCTCCGCTGGGCCCTGGAACGCATGCGGCTCTTGGAGGAAAAGAACGCTTCCCTTCTAAATCGCTGCGAGGGGGCCGAGGCGAATTTCCGCGCCCAGACCCAGGCAGCCCGCGGGATCGAGGCCGCGCAAGTCCAAAAAGAAGAGAACCTGAATCGGCGGATGCAGTCCCTGCTCGCCGACTACGAGAAGGCCCGCGCCGAACTCAAGTCCTTGAAGGACCGCGAAAAGATGGTGGAGCTGGAACGCTCGGAGCTCAAAAGCAAGCGCTCCGCCTTGGACGAGGATTTTCTCCGCCGCAAGGACCTCATGGAGAGCCGCTTGCGGATCGTCCAAGAACAGCTCGACGCCCGCCTGCTGCGCCAGGATTCCACCGTCGAGCAGTCCATCGTCGAGCGCCGCATGGATCTCGACGCGGAGTACGTTTCACGCGAACTGGCCCTCCGCCAGGCCCAGCGGCAGCTCGCCGAACGGGAGAAAGCCCTGCTGGAGATGGAAGCGCGGCTGGAGGACAGGCTCCGCGAACGGAAGGAGCAGCTGGAAACGGACTCTCTGCGCTTGCGCGAGGAACTGCGCGAGGAAGCCGAACGCCGCCTTTCGGAGTGGGAAAAACGCAGGGGAGAGCTCAAAGCCTTCGAAACGCGCAGGGACACGGTCGAGCGCGCCGCCCTGGCCGAGCAGGCGAGGATGTGGGAAGCCCTGGCTCGGGAGGGCCTGGCGAAGATCGAGTCGCTGGAGCGGGCCGGGGCCGAGGCCCGGGAGACGCTGTTGCGCCAGGGGGCCGAGCTCAAGGAGCCCCGGGTCCTGCGCCGGGAGTTCGAAGACCTCCGGTCCCAGGCCGCGGACCTGCGCGGAAGCCTTCAGTCCGCCCAAGGGCGCATCCAGGCCCTGGAAGCCGAACTCAAGAGCGAACGGACGATTTTAGAAGAACGCCGAGCCGGAGCCGAGGCCGAGGCGGCGGCTTTGAGCGGGGAGCATCAAAAACGCCTGGCCTCGGTCGAGCGGGCCTGCGAGGAGAAGATCGCCGCCTCTCGCGCGGAATTCCACTCGAAGGAGGAGGAGCTCGACGCCCTGCGGGCCCGGCTGGGGCTGGAAATCGAGGAGAGCCGGCGGCGTCTGGAGGGTGAGCTGGAGGACCGGCGCGCCCGCCTGGAGGAGGGGATCGAGCAGGCGCGCGCCGCCCAGGAGGAGGCCCTCAAGCGCCGGGAAGACCTCCAACAGGACCGCTTCAAAAGCCGCGCCTCGGAGCTCGACTGCGCCCACGCGAAGCTCGACGAGGAGCTCGGTGCCCGGTGGGCTCGGCTGGAGCTGGAATTCGAGGAGCGCAGGCGCCGCCTGGAGGGTGAGCTGGAGCGCAGGCGCCTCCAAGAGACGGACTCCGCGCGGGAGAAAAATGAACGCATAGATAAGGACCGGCGCGCCCTGGAAAGCCTGGAAGCCGAGCTCCGAGCCCGGGAGGAAAGTCTCCGGCACGCCGAGGCGGAGCTGCGGGAGTACGAGGAGCGCCTGCTCTCCAGCTGGAAGGGCAAGCAGGAGGAGCTTGCCGCCCTGCGCGCGACCCTGGTGGGGGAGATCGTGGAAGCGTTGGAAAAGCAAGAGGAAGAGCCGTGATGGACGAGGACCTGGAAAAGATCCTTTCCTGCTATCGGGAAAAGGCCGCCTCGTTGGACCTTCGCCTTCCCGTACCCGCAGGAGGAAATCCCGCCGGAACGGGATATTTCCCCTCCCGAGCGCCCGGACGAACCGGCCTTTCGCTGGCCCGGGAGATAGACCGGCTTTGGTCGGAAATCGCCCGGCGCCGCCTCCGGGCCCGGCGGCGGACCCTGCTCCTCAAGGCGGCGGGAGTCTTCGCGGCGGGCGCCTTGGTCTGGACTCAGGCCCCTCCGGCATGGAGGGGGCTCCTCCCCGTTCTGCGGCAGACAGCCGCGGCGATGACTCCTCCCGGGGCCCGGACCGGCGATTCCAGGACTCTCTCCTTGCCCTTTCCGGCCGGACGCGCCGCGGGCCTGGCCATCCTCCACGGGGCCTACCTCACGCTCGACCCGGACGCCGGCGAGATCGTCCTCCTCGACCCGGGCGGGACGATCGCGGTGAGAAGGCTCGCCTTCCCCGTCCTTTCCGCCGCGGCTCCCGCGCCTCACACGGCCCTATCGGCGGGCGAGGACGGGCTATGGAGCCTCGACCCCTCCTCGGGCTGGATACGCCGGCACGATCCCGAAACCTTCGCCGCGGTCGAGAAGCATCCCGTCCCGGGCGGCGGCGCGCAAGGCCTGCTTCGGGACGGCGGGGACCTTTGGGTCGCGGATCGCGCGTCGTCCTCGATCTATCGCTATGCCGTTTCCGAGGACATCCGGGTCGTATCCAAGGCGCTCATTCGCTCCGGCGGACGCGTGGGCGGCCTCGCGCGGGCGGGGGATCATCTCTGGCTGGCGGATGCGGACTCCCGGACCATCCGCCGCTGGCGGATCGCCGGCTTCTCCGAGGACGGGGAGGCCGATCTGGGGGGGCTGCTGCCCCCGGGCGGGGAACTGGTGGGCCTGGCGCTGGAGGGGGGCTGGGTCTGGGTGATGACCGATTCTCCGCCGACCCTGCACCGCATCAGCGCCTCGCGCCTGCGTTTTCGCCGGCGCGGCCTTCAGAGTTTTTTCGCTTTTCCTTATTGAAACGTTAACATCCACCTGGTATATCTTATTCTAGTGGAATCTCCGAAAGACAAGCCCGGCGAAATGCAGGTGGACTTGGCGAGCGTCGAGTCCATCAACAACCTCGACACGGCCCGCATGGCCCTGCGCTGGGCCCTCGAGCGCCTGCACGCCTTGGAGAAGCTCAAGCAAGAGCTGGCCGTATCCGCCGAACGGGACTCCAAGGCGCGGACGCAGGCCGAGGCTGAGTCTCAAGCCCTGCGGGAGTCCTTGAAGCAGCGCGAGACCGAGACCCGCGGGCGGGAACTTTACTTCCGGAAGCTGGAGGAATTCGTCTCCCTGAGGCTCGCCGGGCAGATAGACGTCAAAGCGCTCATCGAGAAGGACGTGGAGCTCTCGCGGATGAGCGAGTTCATCTCGCAGCGCCAGGTCTCCCTGGAAAAAGAGCACGCGCTCAAGCGCTCGGAGCTCGAGCGCGAGTACCAGGCCTTGAGAGCCCAGGCCCAGGGCGAGTCCCTGGAACGCCTCCAGAAAGAGGAACAGTCCCTCTTGGAACGGCGCAAGACCCTGGAAAAAGAGCATCTCGCCCGCCTGGGGGAGCTCCGGGAGCGCGAGCTGCTCTTCGAGCGCGAGGCGCGCTCTCTGGATGAGCGCAAGGAGAAGTTCGCCGAGTTCTACACCTCCCAGCGGGCCGAGATGGACGCGGCGTTCAGAAATTTCAACACCGAGCTCGACGACCGCACGGGCTTCCGCATCCGGCAGGCCGAACAGCTCCTTAACAAGAGGCTTGCCGACAAGGAGGCCGCCTGGACCCTGGAGCGGGACACCCTCTCGCAGGCCCTGCACGACTGGAGGCAAAAGGCCGAGGAGCTCTTCGCCCTCACGCAGGAGTTCGAGCGCCGGACCGCCGCGGCCGAGGAGGCCTCCGCGCTCGCGCGCAAGGAGGCGGACTTCGAGCGCACGCGCCGGGAGGAAGCCCAGCGCGCCTCGGAGGCGGAGAAGGGGGCCCTGGTCCCCAGCCTCGAGCTGTGGAAAGCCAAGGCCCATGAGCACATCGCCCGGGCCAACGACCTGGAGAGGAAGATCGCCACCGTGGAGGCCGAGCTCGTCAAGGCCCGCGACCGCATCTCCAACGGGGAGGCCCATCTCGAGTCCCTCCAATCCTCCTGGGAGCAGGAGAGCCTCATGCTCTCCTCCGAACTGCACCAATGGAAGCGCAAAGCCGAGGAACAGCTCGAGCGCTCCCTGGAGTCCGGCCGCCGCCTGGAAGCGGCCCAGGCCGAGATGAAGCTCGCCCAGACCGCGGCCGAGTCCGAACGCGCCCGCTCCGAGGCCCGGCGCAAGGAATGGGAGCACCGTCAAGCGGGCCTGCTCGCATAGCCGGCCCCCATGCCCCAGGAAAAATACAATTGGAAAATCCCCGCCCATGCCCACTT
>CAYWAR010000094.1:0-8172 GCA_964455765.1 uncultured Elusimicrobia bacterium | reverse complement strand
CCTGCGGCGCGTGGCGCGCTACGCCACGGCCGGAGCCGGGATGTTGCCCGAGGCCGCGCGGGCCATGGCCGCGGCGCGCGCCCAGGCCGCGGGCGACGCCATCAATCCCTTGGGCGCCTTCTACTCGATTTTCCTGCCGCGCGGAATCCGCTCCCAGCTCGGCAAGCCCGTGGACCTGACTCTCTCCTTCGACCCGGCCTTGGTCTCGGGGTCCTCGAAGACCGCCTCGGACTTGAACATCTGGTACCAGTTGCCCGCCGGGAAGACGATCTGCCCGAGCGGGAAGGCCGCGCAGAACGGGTTCTGCATCGAGGACGGCAACAAGCGCGTGGACACCGTCAACAACACCCTGACCGTGAGCGTGGACCACTTCTCCACCTTCGTGGTGGCCTCGACGCCGACGGCCACCTCCACCCAGCCCTACGGCGGGGCGGACATCGTGGCCTTCAACTTCCCCAATCCCTTCGACTGCATACGGCACGCCAAGACGCTCAACAACGTGCTCTTCCAGGGCGGCCAGGGGACCGTGTTCGACGGGACGCTCATCCGGATGAGCCTGCCTCCGGGCGGCGCCGCGGATCTGTCGGTGAAGATCTACAATGTGGCCGGCGAATTGGTGCGGGAGATCCCGCAGGCCGCCCATCCCGGAGGCTTCACCTACTACACCAACTGGGATTGTAAGAACCAGGGCGGGGAAGCCGTGGCCTCGGGAGTGTACATCGGCCAGGTCAAGTGGGGAGACAAGAAGAAGTTCTTCAAGATGGCCGTCATCAAGGGTAGCGGGCTCTAAATGAAACGCCTAAGGGACCGCTTGAACGGCGCACAACGGCTCGGGGCGGCTCTTGCCGCTCTGGGAGTCTCCCTGGTTTTCGCCGCCCCGAGCGTCCAGGCAATCAACTCCAAGGCAGGCACCAGCGGAGCCCAGTTCCTGAAGCTCGGCGCGGGCTCGCGCGCCGGCGCCATGGCCGAGGCCTATACCGCGGTCGCCGACGACGTCTACGCCGTCTACTACAACCCCGGCGCGCTGACCTTCCTCAAGACGCCCGAGCTCGCCGCCGCCCACACCGAGCATTTCCAGGGCATACGCTACGAGTTCGTGGGCTTCGCCTATCCCTGGGAGAGGGGGCAGGACCACTCCAAGCAGGTCTTGGGCGGCGCCATCTACAATCTGGGCGTCTCGGACATCGAACGCCGCATCGACGACACCGACCAGCCCGTCGGCACCTTCGGAGCCGGGGACTACGCCTACAACGTCACCTACGCGCGGCGCTTGAAGGAACGGCTCGGCGCGGGCGTGACGGGCAAGCTCATCCACCAGACCCTGGATTCCTATTCGGCCACGGCCTTCGCCTTGGACGCGGGCATCCATTATCAGGTCAAGCCCGAGGCCAAGCGTCCCGTGGACCTGGCCTTCGTCATCCGGAACATCGGGACCAAGCCCTCTTTCGCCGGAGTCACCGATCCCCTGCCCGCGGCCGTCGTGGGAGCGGTCGGCTACAGGCCCCATCCCGGGGTCAAGCTCGACCTGGACCTGGTCAAGTACCGGGACACGGACTTCATCTTCGCCTTGGGCGGCGAGTATAAGAAGGAGCTCGCTCCCGAGCTCTCCGGCGCCTTCCGCATGGGCTACAGCACGCACCACAAGGACAACGAGGGGCTCGACGGCCTGACCCTCGGCGTGGGCTTCAACTTCTACCGCGGCGGCTTCGACTTCGCCTGGGTCCCCTACGGCGAGCTGGGCAACACCTTCCGCTACTCCCTGCACCTCAAGTTCTAACAAAGACCGACTTTTCAACAAAAAGCATGCTTTTTGTCGAAAAGCCGGGATAAGTGTCCATTATCCCGTACCGCGGATAAATTCCATGCAATTAATCCGCGGTACGGTCATATTTTCTTCGTGATTTATACGGGCGCGCGATTATACTATGGCGTGCGCAGGATGCCGATGTCCGGCGTGGGGGCCGAAAAAGCCTTTACGCGGGGATTCTCCGCTGTTTTGTTCTATTCATGCGCGATCTGTCCGGTCGCGCTCTCGCCCCGTCTTTCCCTGGCGGCTGGGGCTTCCATCACGCGGGCTGCCGGAGTAGTCCAGGTGAGGTACGGCTCTTTCATCGACAGGGGGATGGGAGATACACGTCAACGGGCCCCGGCTCCCGCCGGGGCCGTGCCCTGGGCCACCCTCTCCATCCTCCCGGCTCCGCTCGCGGCCGGTGACGAGGTGCGCACCGGCGCCGGGGCGTCGATGGCCGTCGAATTGCAGGATGGCTCTCTTCTGGACCTCGGGGCGGACGCCTCCTTGGCCGTCGAGGACCTCTCGAAAGGGCGCAGCGCCCTGCGCCTGGGCCTGGGCACGCTGCGCGCCCAGGTGCGCAAGGACCCCTCGCGCCGCTTCGAGGTGCGCACTCCGACGACGCTCTGCAGCGTGCGGGGGACCGATTTCACCGTGACGGTAGGGGCCGGAGGGCGCACCCAGGTGGACCTGCGCTCGGGCCTGCTGGGCGTGGAGGACAACCGCGGAAGGCAGACGCTCCTTCGGCCCGGCGAGAGCCTGCGCGTGGATCTGCGCGGGATGGCGAACCCGGAGAGGTCGCCGGAGCCGGAGCAGGCCCGGCGGGGGGATTTCCGCTCCCGGATGCGGCGCGAACTCGCTCTCGACTCCTCCCGGGAGGAGCCCTTCGCCGCCGCCGCCCGCGAGACCCGCCTGGCCGAACACCAGCAGGGCAAGGCGCTCATGGACCTCTCCGGCCGGCGGGTGCGGGTCGAGGAATATTTCCTCAGGCCCCGTCCCGACCAGATCCGGCTCGTGGCCCTCAATTCCCGGCAAGGACGGATGGACTCCTACTCCTTCCTCGGGACCTTCAACAAGACCGTGCCCACCGACCTTTCCTCGGTGCTCGGCCGGCTCGGAGGGAGTCTCGACTCCGCGCCGGGCTACTATCTCACCGCCTATGAGACGCGGCGCTCCAACGGCTCCGACTCCCTCGTCGAGCGGGCGGAGGGGGGGCATCCGGTCGACTTGAACTCGAACGCGGACCTCTCCGACGACGAGTCCTCCTTCTTCGACGGGGCCTCGGGCGCATTCGTGGATTCCTCGGCCCGGAGCGTCTATCGGACGCTCTTCGACCGCTACGGCTTCTACCTCAACGGAAGGATCAAGCACGGCTGGACCGGAAGCGGCCTTCAGAGCACCTCCGACGCCGTGGACTCGAGCGTCGCCGACCCCATCACCGGCGCGGCGCTGAGCGCGGCCGACGCCTGGCTCGACGGGTCCGGGGCGCTCGCCACCCGGAGCGTGAGCCTGACCGCCCCGGACCCCGGGAGCGCCCGGCAAAGGGTGACCGAATCCTACTCGGACGGGTCCTTCCTCGTCTGGGAGCACTCGGCCGTGGAACTGGAGGGCGGCATCGTCCCGTCCTCGCGCTTCGGCGGCCGCTTCTCCGGCCCGGGCTTCCAGCAGGGCCTCTTGGGCTACGGCCTGGAGACCACCGTCACCGCCACCGGGTTGCGCGGAGGAAAGCTGGACCTCCTCGCCGATCCAAGATTCTTCATCCAAACCGGAGCCCTGAGATGACGTTTTTCCGGGGAGGAAATCAGCGCCTTCCGGCCGCAGGACGGCAGCGTTCATTATCGGAGAGGTGATTGAGCCGTGCCGTTTATGAGCAAGCGTGACGATTTCACGGCGGAGAGGACCCGCCTCGTTTCTCCCGTTCCCGTGGAGGGGGGCCCCCTTGGGGGGAACCTTGGGTTCCGAGGGCGCGGGAAAGGGAGAAATGAGGGCGCGGGCCTCTCCGCGCTTATAACCGTTTCCCTGCTTGTTTTTTCCGGTGGCGGAACTTCCGCTCTGGAGATCGAGCCGCTCTGCAGCCTGCGCCTTTTGGGAGGGGGCCACTCCTTCGCCGGCCAAAGCGGGTCCTTCACCGGCAACGCCTCGCTCCTCCTCGCCCCGGCCATGCGCGTCAACGAGCGCTGGTCCCTCCTGCCGATCGTCGCGAGCTCCTACCAGGGCACCAAGCAGGCGAGCGAACTCGCGGGCGCGGGAACGCTCTTCCAGGAGGAGATGGACCACAAGGGGAAGTTCCTGGCCGTGTACTCGCGGCCCGGGAGCCCCTGGCTGATCAAGCCTTCTTTAGGCTACCGGGTGCAGCTCCTCAAGGAGACCAAGGACGAATCCTGGACGAAAGGGCTCTTCGACAACCACACCCTCGGGCTCGGGATCGAGGTGGAATGGGCCCGGCGGGAGTCTTTCTCGGCGCGCTTCGCCTACGATTACGCCTACAGCTTCTTCCCCAACCATGCCTCCCTGGAATCGCAGGCTCCGGGGGGCTACGCGCGCGAGTTCGCCGGGGCCGGGGTGCTCGACTCCCACTCCAACATGGGGTCGGTGAGCGCGGCTTGGGACCTGGGCCGCGGCGCCGAGGCCGAGACCTCTCTGCGCCTGACCCAGCGGCTTTTTCCGGATCAGCATCTGGTCACGCCCGCGGGCCTGCTCAGCGCGGATACGCGCGAGGATTTCCGGACCTCCTGGAAGGGCGGGGTCCGCCTCCCTCTCATCCCGACCGGAGATTGGCGCGTCTCCACTTCCCTCGAAGCCTCGGCCGAGAACCTGGCATCCAACCAGGGGAGTTATGACGCGCGCAGGGTGCGCCACCTGCCCGGCTTCCATGACTATCGGCAACTCTCCGCGGCCGGGGGCCTGCGGATCTTCCATGGTGAGGAACGCCGCCCTCTGGTGTTCGACCTGTCGGCTTCCTGGTCTTGGAGGCGTTATCCGCACCGCCCGGTCCAAGACCCCCTGGGCGCCTATCCAGGGGCTTCCCTGCGCCAGACCACCTGGCTCCTCGGGGCTTCCCTGAGCTATCCCGTGGCCCGGCGCGTAAGCCTGCTCTTCGACGCGAGACTCCTGCGCGCCGAATCGAACCAGGACTACCAGGCCCTCTACCGTTACGATTATTCCGCCGCGAATTACCTCGTAGGATTTAGCTATGATTATTGACCGGAGGGCCTATGGAGAAACTGGCGATGACGGACGCGGACTTCGCGAACTTGGCGCGCATCCTGCGCAAGGTGGACTTCTTCGCTCCGATGACGATCGGACAGCTGGAGAGCGTCCTGCCCTACATCATGCTCTGCCGCTACTCGAAGGGGGAGGCGGTGTTCAAGCAGGGGGACGCGGGCGACGCCTTCTACATCATCTACGAGGGCAAGGTGTCGGTTTCCGTCAAGAAGGGCTTCTTCAGCTTCGCCAAGCAGGTGGCGTCCCTCAAGTCCGGGGACTTCTTCGGGGAGATGGCCCTGCTCTCCAAGGACGCGCGCAGCGCGAGCGTCACCTGCGAGGAGGATTCGCGCCTCTTCGTCCTCCTCTCCACCGACTTCCAGAGCGTGGTCCTGCAGAACCCCTCGTTCGCGGCCGAGGTCGGGAAGATCGCCGAGCGCAGGAAGTTCATGTCCAGCCACAACGATTAGCGGACCCGTGGCGCGCCGCGTCTGGATACAGCGGCGCGAGCGTGGGCGCCGCCGGGAGACGGACTGCGTCTGCGCGGCGGGCGACATTCTTCAGCCGTTTTCCTCTTCGTGTCCGTTTCAGCGGATTTCAAAAAAATAATCCAAATATTTCCTACACTTTTCACATCGCCCGGGCGATGTTGATTATGCAGAAAAATTCAGGATAAAATTATTAAAAATATGAAAAAATCGTGCCGCTTGCCGGCTCTACCGGGCAGACCAGCGAGGAAGAAGAGGGTTTTCCGGGCCTTCGGCCTACTGGCCCTCTTCCTCCTTCTCGTCCGGGGCGTCCAAGCGGCTTCCGTGTCCTGGGACGGGGGAGCGGGGGACGGCAACTGGTACTCCGCGGCCAATTGGAGCCCGGACGGCGTCCCCGCGCCCGCCGACGACGTGCTCATCGCCTCCAGCGGGGTCGTCGTCAACGCCAGCTCTCCGGCGGTGATCCTCAATTCCCTGACCTTGGGCGACGGCACGAGCTCGGCCACGCTGAGGGTATCGACCTCCATCGCCTGGGTGGGGACCGGGCTCATCCGCTCGAGCGCCGTCCTGGTCTTCGATTCCAGCGCGGTGTTCAAATTCGCGAGCCTCACCCTCGAGCGGGGGGGCCTGTTGTCCCAGCATGGTCCCGTCGAGCTGAGCACGGTCTCGATACGGCTGAGGGCGGCGAGTTTCGACCTGCAGGCCGGGTCCACGGTCTCGGCCAACGGCCGCGGGTTCCGCGGAGGACCGGCGACCATTGCGGGCTGGGGTCCGAGCGGCGGGGCCGGGAGCACCGATCGCGGGGCCAACGGGGCAGGCCACGGCGCGTATGGAGGCAGGGGGTCGGGCAACATCAGTTCGGTGAGCGGCCCCTACGGGTCGAACACCGATCCCTTGGAGGCGGGCAGCGGAGGGGGCGGGTCGATCTCGCCGTGCTTCGGGAGCCCGGGGGGCGGCCTCATCCGCATCGATGCCGACACCGCCACGGTCAACGGGCTGATTTCCGCCGACGGTTCCGCCGCCCAGAACACCTGCTTTGCCGGGGGAGGAGGAGGCTCGGGTGGAGCCGTCCTCTTGCGGGCGGGCTACCTCTACGGGGGAGGCTCCGTCACCGTCCAGGGCGGCTTGGGGGGCTGGGGCACTCTCTACGGCGGCGGAGGCGGCGCGGGAGGGCGGCTCGCCATCCGGGTCTCGGGGGAGAACTCCGCGCGGATCGGGGTATCCTCCACGGCCGGAGGGCCCGGCCCCTCGGTGGCGCCCGGCGGCTCCGGCGAGACCGGCACGGTCTTCTTCGAGCCCAAGATATACCTGGGCGTGATGGGCGACGGAAGCCTCTGCTCCAACGCGAATAACTGGCTGGCCGGCATCACCCCCCAGGCCGGGGAGACGGTGCTCTTCGGCTCGACGAACCCGGCGCTGGGCTGCTTCTGGAACATCCCCGCCGCGATCGATGTCGGCTCGGTCGCCTTCACCTCCGCCTACCGCGGCCTCCTTCGCATCGGGGACGTCATGAACGTGACGGGCTCCTTCGACATGGCCGGGGGGACGGTGAGCATGCAGGGTTTCTTCGACCTGCGCATCGGGGGAGACCTGCTCCAGACCGGCGGGCGTTTCGCCCTCTCCCAGGGGAGCGTCACGCTCACGGGGCTTGGGGCGCGCACGCTCCGGGCGGCCCCGGGTTCCCGCTTCAATCACCTGGTCGTCTCCGGAGCCCAGAACCTTTCGGTCCCGACCGATCTCCTGCTGGATGGGAACCTGACCGTGGCCTCGGGCTCGACGATCACCTTCCCCTCCGCCACGGTGCTGACCTCCTCGGGCTTCGTGACGGCGTTCGGCGGGATATCCTTCACGGCCTCCCATCGGACTCTCCTGTCGGCAACGACCTATCAGACCTTCAACGCGCCGAGTGTGGGCATCCTGCAGGTGGCCAACGCCACCGGAGCCGCTCTGGCCTCCGGGCTCTCGCTCAGCGTCCTGGGGGACCTGCTCATCGATCCAGGGAGCCGGCTCAACGCTCCCGGCAATGTCGTGTCCGTGTATGGGGATTGGGCCAATGGGGGCGCGTTCAACCCCACGGGCGGACGGGTGGACTTCGTGCATCCCACCGCCACGCAGCAGGTGCGCCTGGGCGGACATCAATTCCTCTCCGTGCGCGTGGACAAGGCCTCCTCGACTTTGCGCTTCTCGACGGCGACGGTGGTCGCCGGGAACGTGACGCTCGCGACCGGGACCCTGGACCTGGGAGCGCTCACCCATCGTTGGCGCGGGGCGTTCACGCAGTTGGACGGGACGCTGGTCAGCACGGGAAGCGTCGTCATCTTCGACGGCGCCTCCTCCCAGACGGTCACCCTGCTCCTTCCGAATTCCTTCGATCGCCTGCTCTCCTCGAGCGCGGTCTCCGTCAAGCTCGCGACGCACACCGCCGTCGACGGCAACCTCGAGATACACCGCGGGTCCCTGGACTTCTCGACGATGGCCCTCACGCTCAAGGGGAGCCTGCTCAACTTGAGCGCGGCGGGTTCCTTCCCGGCCACTAACCGGTCCACGGTGACATTCTCTGGAACGGGAGCGCAGACCATACTCTTCTTCCCCTATCATCCCCTGGACAGCGTGGTAGCCGCGAACTCGGCGGCGGGGGTCGTCCTGGGGGACGACCTCCTCCTCAACCGGAACTTCACCATCATGCCGGGA
>CAYWAR010000093.1:0-8181 GCA_964455765.1 uncultured Elusimicrobia bacterium | reverse complement strand
CCGGCGACATGCCGGTGTTCGTGGGGCGCTTCGGCAATTCGGTCGAGGAGGTCTTCGTTTGCGCCTCGGAGCTCAAGGAGAAGCTGGGTAAGGACTTCGAGAAGGTGCCGCCCGGGGCCCTGGGCGTCTACACCTACCTCGAGAGGATCTCCCAGGGCCTGCGCCAGATGATGTGCGGCGCGCGCAAGTTCTCCCTGGAGCATTTTAGGCGCGAGGACATCGCGGCCCTCACCCCGGAAGCCTCCAAGATCAGCGGCATCCGGATGATGATGGACCTCGACAAGGAAGAGGCCGAGAAGATCCTCGCGAGCTGAAGTCCGCCGGGCCTGAGGAATCGTTCCCAATCCCTCAGGCCCGGCGCTTTCTCCCTTTACATAGCATTTACCCTGCCGAAACACCGGCGTCACTCTATTGGGCCATGCTTGTAGTGAGCGCGCCGATCCTTATGAAGCTCCATCCTTTTCGACACGGTCTGCTGATGACGGCGTTCTTGGCGGTCTCGGCCAAGGACGCGGCGCGGACGAACAGGATGCCTCCATCCGTTCCTGCGGCGAGTCCGGTCTCGGCGAGTCCGGCCGCAGCTGCGCCGACTCCTCAACCATCTTCCCCCGCCAAGGTCCGCAACGCCGAGCCCTCGCGTATGCCGGCCCATGCGGTCTCTCCGCGCATGAGGCCTAAGTTCGTCCCGCGGCCCTTGCAGAGCGGCTTCGGCGGCGCGGCGGCGGAAAAGGGGCCGATCCGATGGGAACGGCCTTCTGAACCCAGGGTGCTGACGGGCTGCGTGGTCGGCCAGCCCTGCGCGTGCAATTTATCCGCCGGGACCTGTGTTTCAGGTCCCCCGGCCAAACGTTACCTGAGGGCCGGCGTTCGGCCCTAAACGCCTCCGCGTTCGCGTGATCAAATCAGGGGAGACGCCGATTGAGGTCCGACTTCCGTCACGAAAGCCTCAAGGCCGGCGACTCGGACCTTCAGGGTCCCATAACGCTGGTCGAACGGTACCATATGCGGGTGTATCGGCATTTAGTAATACTAAATGCAACTATGGTGGCATATGGTAATGCGCTTGAGGGAATGCGGAGGGTCCCTTCCCGCGCAGGCCGCCGTTTTTCCACTGGCGAGAGAGGGGGGCGTGGGGTATCATAGTCTTAGTGAAGACTAAGAAGGCGGCAACAATTGACCCAGCCCGCAATAATGGGAGAAATATTGGGGAAGACGAATCTTATTTTACCTATGCGTTTCTTGCGCTGATATGGGTGATTCCAGCCATGCTCTGTACCCCTGTCTCGGCGGCTGAGTCACCATGCCTGTTTCATGGAATCTCATCACGCGACAAGGCCACGCAACTGCTTGAGAAGGCATCGAGCATCGAGAACACAAGCCAATCTGCAGCCATCAAGTATTATCATGAGGTCATACGATGTTTTCCGGGAATCTCAATCCCGATTTATGAAGGAAGCTACCAGGCCGATGCGAGTGCGGCGGAAAAGATTCTCGCCCTTCAACCCACAGAAGCAGAATCGATATTAGAAGAATCATCCGATCCGTTCATTCGGGCGATTATTCGTGATTTCCAATTCAAGAAGAGCGCCTCGCAGGGGAGGTATGATGAGGCGGAAGCGATTCTTTTTCGGGCAGTACGGGAATTGCCGAATGACTCGGAAACCTCTTCGCTCTTGGCGATTATTCTTTTGGAGAATTTGCTTTCAGTCATCGTTAGGCGCCATGTTGACGATTTTGGGCAGCCCGCCCGGGCCATTGAGATGCTGAACTCTCTGTTTTCCAAAACGGAGAATTTGAGTCTGAAGCATCGTTTGCTCTACGCGAGGGCTTATTCTCTTGATTTCGGCCAAGGCGGCCGAGACGAGGTTCTTCGGGCTTATGAACAAGCGCCAGCGCCGCGAGATATTTATATTGGTCGGTTTCGAGAAATCAAGGAACCACTGACAAGCAGTCGTGCTGATGATATTCGCGCCATGAAGCCATTTCGGGCTAGATTCAAAAAAGAAGTCAGCATCCGGGCCGTGCCCACGATAAAAGCACCGGTGCTTTGGATAGAAAAGTCTGGCGGAAAGACGCTGGTGCTATATCGGAATCGAGGGTACTTTTCAGGTCCTTGGATAAAAATCGAATCGAACAAAATGCTGAGGGGTTGGATAAGCGAGGAAGACGTTGAATCTCTGGAAGTCACCCCCCTCGCCTCAGAGAAGGCGGAGATCTCTTGGAATCAATCCCGACATGATTCGGCCAAGACTGGAGCCAGTGCAGGGGTTAGGATCAGCAACCCTGAGATTATTGTTCAACTCCCCGATGTTCGTTCGAGAGAGGTTATCCTTGCCAAATCCAATGATGATGATGTTCCAGACTTGGTGGTTTGCGGACATCGCGGCAAGAAACTGACTGCTCTTGATGGCAAGACCCTAAAGATTCTCTGGACCGCCTCTAATATGGATTCGTTCAGTTATGGACCTCTCTATCCGTGCGTCCCAACCATCTGGAAGAAAACAGTCCTATATGGTGATCGCTCCGGACTTTACTTGGTTTCCCTCCGCACGGGTGATGAAAAACGCCTGACCACCATCGCTGTCGGCTGGGGTCCGATGACACTGGCCGGTGATATTCTCTACTTTACCGAACTGGGTGGACCCATTGTTGCCTATGATTTACAGAAAAACCAAATTTTATGGAAGAGTAATCGTAGCGGCGATGTCTCTACGCTGACTATTGATGCCAAATCCCGAAGGTTGTTTGCGTCCATCTCTGAATCTCCTGTGGTCTTCAATCTCGACAGCGGGCAGGAGATTAATTGGGGCGATGGACGGGTTCCTATGCAATTCTTCCCTACAATTTATGACAACCTTGTCTTTTCCGGATCCACCGATCATCATTTTTATATGCGCGATAGGGAGACGGGGCGGATTGTGTATTCATATTATTTTGGACAGCCTGTAACCGCCGCTGTCGTCGTAAGCTCCGGCATTGCTGTTGTTGCAGGGGCCGATGGGCGGGTTGTCGGAATAGATGTGGAAAGGAAAAAAGACATTTGGACGTTTCGCAGTAGAAATCAATTCCGCTCTTCTCCCGCCATCGGCGGAGACACCGTCTATGTGGCGGATAATTCCGATAAGCTATATGCCTTAGATCTTTTTGATGGACACCTGATTTGGGAGTTCAAAATTGTCGGTGGTATTCAAAGCGATATTTCATTTTCAGGGCGGTATTTGGGGCTTATTTCTTCAACACAAGATCTTTATTTGATCGGTCAGTCACCCTCCCGTCATTAAGCAGGAATTCAAAGTTTTCAAAGCCATGGCCGTTCTTGGCCTCGGCGAAAAGAACGAAGCTGATCCCGGAGGTCGAAAACTCCGACTCTGGTGGCTAGGCGCTGTCGCCGCGGGCGTCGGCGATATTTGTGGAGGGGGAACCCTCTGGCCGACCATAACAGCGGAATCAGCGGTTCCGAGGATGAAAAGCTCTTTCCCGCATATGCCGCCGTCGCCCTTTCCGGTCCCCTATTTCCGTCGCTTTTCCACTGGCGCAAAGGTGGAACTCGAGGTACACTCGCAGTATGGCACAGATGACGGGCTTATGAGCTTCTCATGCGTTCTTCTCCTGGTCGCCGCGCTCGCGGCGGTCTGCGCCGCGGCGTGGGGGCTTAGGCGATTGTCGCGCATCGCGGAGGTCGGGGCGGCCTATAAGGCCAAGGTCGTCTGTTCCGCTCTGTTCGTGTCGGGCCGGGACCTGGCGTCGGTCCTGTCCGAGGATGTGTCCGTCGACGACTATCGCATACTGCGTCCGTTCCGGGCCGTCGTGGACCAAAAGAACGGCACGGTCACTTGCTCGCTCTTCGGCCTCAAGCCGCGCACGGCTGTGTTCCGGCCCGGCTATGGGGCGACGCTCTGCCTCGGCCGAACCTTCCCCCAGGCGCCGCCGCGGACGAGCGTCGAGGCTTCCGCGCCGCCTGAGCCGGATCTTTCCTGGCCGCGAGGAAACGCGCTTATCCCGGAACCGGGACCGCGCTGGAGCGCGGTCCTGGAGAGGGCCTTCTCGGAGCCGGACCCGCGGAAACTCCGCAGGACTCGAGCCATCGTCATCGTCAAGGACGGCCGGCTCCTGGCCGAGCGCTATGCCCCGGGTTTCGGCGCGGCCATGCCGCTCTGCGGCTGGTCCATGACCAAGAGCGCGCTCAACGCCCTGGTGGGCCTGTCGGCCGGAGCGGGCCGGCTATCCCTGGATAAGACCAAGCTATTGCCGGAGTGGTCTTCTCCCGGCGACCCGCGCGGCGAGATACGGCTCGAGGATCTTCTGCGCATGAGGAGCGGTCTCGAGTTCGCGGAAATCTACTCGGACCCCCTGCGGGACGTCACGCAGATGCTCTTCGCGCGGCCCAGCGCCTGGGCTTTCGCCGCGGACAAACCCCTGGAGCATCCTGCCGGGACGGCCTGGTCCTATTCGAGCGGGACGACGAATATCCTATGGCGCGTTCTGCGCCGGGCCTTGGAGGAGGGCGGAGAAGACGCCCTCTCTTTCCCCCAGCGGGCTCTTTTCGGCCCGTTGGGCATGAGGAGCGCTGTGCTGGAGCCGGACGCGGGAGGGGATTTCGTCTTCTCCTCGTTCCTCTACGCGAGCGCGCGGGATTGGGCGCGCTTCGGCCTGCTCTACGCGCAGGACGGGGTCTGGGAAGGCCGCCTCCTCCTGCCGGAAGGGTGGGTGAGGGAGAGCCGGACGCCGACGCCGCAGTCCCCGGAGGGCCGCTACGGCGCGCATTGGTGGCTCAAGATCCCCAAGGAGTTCGGCGGCGAGAGCGCGGCCGCCGGCCGCGTGCCCAAGGACGCACTCTTTGCCTTGGGCCATGAGGGGCAGACGCTCGCGGTCATCCCCTCTCTGGGCTTGGTGGCCGTGCGTATGGGGCTCTCGGTCCGCATCGACGCCTGGGACTTGGCGGCTTTCCTGGCGGACTGTGTGGAAGCCTCGGGTGAGGATCCCCGGTCTAATTGATCGGGATGCTCTTCTTGTTGGCGGCCAGCCAGGCGTCGAAGGTCAGCAATCCCGGGTGGATCGAACGGGTGAACTCCAGTGAGCGAGCGCCGCAGAACGCCTCGTTGAATTCGGCCTTGTACTGGAACATGTTGCCGAGATCGTCGGCGCCGGGGAAGCCGAAGCCGCGGTAGGCCTCGGGGGTCACCGCGTTGTAGGCCACCGGCAGTCCTAGGGCCCCGGCGAATTTCTCGGCCATCTGAGACCCGGTGAGGTGCTCGCCCGCGATCCCGACCGTCTTGCCCGCGAAGGACGCGCTTTTCTTGAAGATGCCGTAGGCGCACTTGCCGATGTCCTCGGCGCAGATCCCCGGGAGCTTCTTTTCGCCCATCGGGAGAGTGATGGCCAGCTTGCCGTCGGCTCCCTTCTTGGGCCCCATCCCGAAGTGGATGAAGTTCTCCCAATAGAAGGAGGTCAGGAGGATGGTCGCCGGGACCCCGCTTTCGAGGAAGAACCGGTCGGCCTCGCCTTTGGCGTCGAAATGCGGGACCTTGTACTTCCCCTTGAGGGTCGGCATCCGGCCGTCGCTGAGCGGCACCTTCTTGCGGGTGTCGTCGAGAGAAGACCAGATCGCGTGCCGGACGCCGGCGGCCTTGGCCGCCTCGGCCATCCGCTTGGCCTGGGCGAGCTCTTGCTCCGGAGAGAAGTGGGCCCAGAAGAAGGTGACGCAGAAGGCGCCGTGGGCGCCCGCGAAGGCTTTGCGCATGCTTGCGTCGTCGTCGACGTCGCCCGCCGCGACCTCGGCGCCTAGGGCGGCGAGCGCCTTGGCCTTGTCCGATTCCGGGTCGCGGGTGATCGCGCGCGCCGCGAATCCCCCGTTCTTGTCGGCGAGGATGGCGCGCACCAGGCCGCCGCCCTGCGCTCCCGTCGCTCCGACTACCGCGATGACCTTCTTATCCGCCATTGAGGCCTCCTTTCCTGGCCGCGGCGCGTAGAGCCGTCTTGGCCGCCTTGGAGCCGTTGCGGTTCCCGTTGACCTTGGCGAACTGCTCCTCCTCGGTGGAGCCCTTGAGGGCCAGGGTCGAGGACTCTCCGCCCGAGACCACCCGGTTGACCTCGTCGAAGTAGCCGGTGCCCACGAACTCCTGGTGCTTGGCCGCCTGGTAGCCGGAGGCCTCGCTTCGGAATTCCGCCTCCTGAAGGCGGACATAAGCGGACATGCCTTCGTCGCGATAGGCGGAGGCGAGCTCGAACATGGAGTGGTTGAGCGCATGGAAGCCGGCCAGGGTCACGAACTGGAACTTGTAGCCCATGGCTCCGAGCTCTTTTTGGAACTTCACGATGGCCGCGTCGTCGAGGTTGCGCTTCCAGTTGAAGGAGGGGGAGCAGTTGTAGGCGAGGAGCTTCCCGGGAAAGCGCGCGTGCACGGATTGGGCGAAGCGTCGGGCTTGGGCCATGTCGGGCTTGGAGGTCTCGCACCAGAGCAGGTCGGCGTAGGGCGCGTAGGCCAGGGCCCGGGCGATGGCCGCGTCGATGCCCCCCTTATAGGGGAAGAAGCCCTCGGGGGTCCGCTCCCGGGAGGCGATGAAGCCCCGGTCGCGCTCGTCGGAGTCGCTGGTGAGCAGGCTCGCCGATTGCGCGTCGGTGCGCGCGACGATGAGCGAGGGGATGCCCAGCACGTCGGAGGCCAAGCGGGCCGAGACGAGCTTGGTGATGAACTCGTGCACCGGGACCAGCACCTTGCCGCCCATGTGCCCGCATTTCTTGGCCGAGGCGAGCTGGTCCTCGAAATGCACGCCCGCGGCGCCGGAGACGATCATGGACTTCATGAGCTCGAAGGAGTTGATGGGGCCCCCAAAGCCCGCCTCCGCGTCGGCCACCAGGGGCAGGAGCCAGTGCTTGACCTCGCGCTTTCCCTGCGCGTGCTGGATCTGGTCCGCCCGCATGAGGGCGTTGTTGATGCGCTGGACCAGTTGGGGGACGCTGTTGACCGGGTAGATGCTCTGGTCCGGGTAGGTGTGCAGGGATTCGTTGGCGTCCGCCGCGACCTGCCAGCCGCTGACATAGACGGCCTTGAGCCCGGCGCGCGCCATCTGAACGGCCTGGTTGCCGGTGAGGGCTCCTAGTGCGTGGATGTAGTCCTCGGTGTTGAGCAGGTGCCAGAGCCGCTTGGCCCCCAGGAAGGCGATGGTGTAATGTAGGCGTATGGAGCCTCGCAGGCGGACGACGTCGGCCGCCCGGTAGGGGCGCTCGATCCCCAGCCAGCGGGGGCTCGAGGACCAGGACTTCTGCAGTTCGCGGCACTCGCGTCGGTTTTCCATAAAAACCCCCATCCGCCTTACGCCAGATGCTCGTACGCCGGCACGGTGAGAAAGGGCTCGAACTCCTTGGAGGAGATGAGGCGGTCGAAGAGCCGCGTCGCGAGAGCGAGCTTTTCCTCCTCGAAGCGGACCGCCCCGGAGCGGACCTTGGAGAGCTCCTGGGAAAGGGCCTCGCGGGCGAGCTCCAAGGTCACCCGGCGCCCGTCCTCGAGCTTCGCGCCGTGGCGCACCCATTGCCAGACCTGGGCGCGCGATATCTCGGAGGTCGCGGCGTCCTCCATAAGGTTGTAGAGCGGCACGCAGCCGTTGCCCGAGAGCCAGGCGGCCAGATACTGGACGCCTACGCTCAGGTTGGTGCGCAGGCCGCCCTCGGTGACCGTCCCCGCGGGGACGGAGAGAAGGTCTCGCGCGGATATCCGGAGGTCCGGCAAGCGGCGTCCGAGCTGGTTGGGCCCGGGCATGAGCCTGTCGAACGCCTCCAGGGCTATGGGGACGAGCCCTGGGTGGGCGACCCAGGTGCCGTCATGCCCGTCGCCCGCCTCCCGCTCCTTATCCGCGCGGACCTTGGCCAGGGCGTCCTCGTTGGCCGCCGGGTCGCCCTTGATGGGGATCTGAGCCGCCATGCCGCCCATGGCGTGGGCGCCGCGGCGGTGGCAGGTCTCGATCAAGAGGCGCGAGTAGGAGCGCAGGAAATGCGTGGTCATCGAGACCTGGGCCCTGTCGGGGAGCATGAAGTCGGGGCGTTCGGCGAATTTCTTGATGAAGCTGAAGATGTAGTCCCAGCGTCCGCAGTTGAGCCCGGCCGAGTGCTCGCGCAGCTCGTGGAGGATCTCGTCCATCTCGAAGGCAGCGGGCAGCGTCTCGATCAACACGGTGGCCTTGATGG
>CAYWAR010000092.1:0-8236 GCA_964455765.1 uncultured Elusimicrobia bacterium | reverse complement strand
GTTGTCAACCGAACCGAGGCTTCAGATGTCGCATTCTGAACTAGACAGGACAAGGTTTCGAGATAGCCGAACATCTTGACGAGGCGGGCCCATGCGGCGCGAAAAATTTCTCTGTTGGAGGTCAGCCGGAGGCGGTCTATGGACGGATGGCTTTGAGGGCTTTGTCGGCTTCGGGGGCGGCGTCCGCTGCGGCCACGCGGGGCTCTTGGCCCCAGCGCCAGGAGACGCTGGCCCGGTGCGCGGTGCCGAGATCGCCCATGGGCACGAAGGCGTAGCCCAGGCCCAAGCCCTCGTAGCCCCAGCCGATGCCGAAGGTGAACCCCGTGCCGGCCTCGTTGCGGCCGTTGAAGCCCGCGCGCAGGGAGGTCCTTTTGCCGAGGAGGACCTCGGCTCCGGCGGAGAAGAGCGCGCCCTCGCTCCTTTCCTTGGAGGCGTCGAGGGACAGCGTCAGCTCCTGGCCCAGGGCGTCGAGGGCGAGCGCGGTCCCCAAGCGGACGTTCAAGGGGAGGGGTTCCGGGACGCTCCGGTAGCTGATCGGCGGGCCTATGTTCTGGACTGAAAGCCCGGCGCTCAGGGGGGAGCCGGGGACTCGCAGGAGGAGGCCCCCGTCGAAGGCGAAGCCCGAGGCCGAATAGCCGGCGATGTCCGAGGCGAGGTATTTCGCCGCGAGCCCCAGGCCCAGTCCCCCGCCGACCTCGCGGCCCAGGCCCACGCCCACGGCCTGGTCCCACGGCGTGAAACTCCCGACCCCGCCGGGCTCCGACACCGTGGTCCTCGGGATGCTCCCGTAGCTGAGGCGGTCCAGGAAGAAGCCGAATCCCGGAGCCAGGGAAAGCGCGATGTAATCCTGGGAGACCTCGGCCACATGCTGGTTGCGCATCAGGACGGCCTGATGGCCGGAGAGCAGGCCCAGGCCCGCGGGATTGTATAGGAGCGCGTTGGCGTCCGAAGCGAGGGCCGTATACGCTCCGCCCATGGCCGCGGGCCTGGCGTCCGCGTCGAGGAAGAGGAAGTTGAACGGCTCCCGCCCGGCGGAAGCCGCGTGGGCCGTAGTCGTTGCCGTGAGTCCTGCCCCAAGGGAGCATATCACCGTTAAAATCGCGAAGCGATTTTGACGGTGATGCGCGAAATATATTGTTTTCATCTAACGATCGCCACCTTCTTGACGGAGCTCTTGAGGCCCGGGCTCGAGAGCACCGCCAGGTATACGCCGGAGGCGACGGCGTCTCCATCGGAGTTCTTGGCGTCCCAACGCATCCTCCCGGAGGTGGCCTCGGAGGACAGCTCCCGCACCAACTGTCCGGTCACCGTATAGATCCGGATCGAGGCTTTCTCGGGGAGATTGTCGAAGACCACGCCCGAGTTGAGGTCTCCGGCCGTGTACGGGTGGCCCTGGTCCGGGTTCCCGCCCTCCGGCACGAACGGGTTGGGGTAGACGCGCGCGGAGTCGAGGTCCCCGGACACGGGCTGGAACACGCCGAAGAAGCTGAAATGGGAGGTGGAGGCGGTGATCCGCCTATTGGTCTTGTCTATCGAGGAGGCGGCTTCCTTGCGCCATTTCGAGCCGGCCGGGTCGTAGGCGAAGACGGCCAGGGAGTCGGCGCGGTACTGCGTCCCGTCCACGATGCCGTCGCCGTTCTTGTCGGGATAGACGAAGGAGATCGCGGCCAAGCGGCCGGAGGAGAGGGCGGATTGCCCGTTGGATAAGGAGACCTCCAGCGCCATCCCGGTCGGACGCACCCCGGAGTCGGAGGGCGGGAGGAGGGAGGGGTTGCTCACGGCCGTGACGGTGAGCGTCGAGGCGGAGAACGCCCCGGCCGGTATCTCCGCGGTGGCGGTGAAATCGGCGTCCGGCGCCGCGGCGGCCACCGAAGTGGGGACGCTGTTGTAGGCGACCGCGTCCTTTTGCACCTTCCCGCCGGCCACGGCGGTCTCCCGGAGGTCGTAGGCGGGGGAGACGACGACGCTCACCGACGGAGGCGAACCATCGGCGACCCCCGCCGCGTCATAGGCCACGGCGCGCAGTTCGTAGTCGGCCGGGGCCAGGGCCCCGGCGTTCCAATGGATGTAGTACGGCGGAGAGGGGTCCGGGTTGGGACGCTCCGAGCCGGCCGCCGGGATGTCGACCCAGAGGGCCGAAGTCGAGGGCTTGTATTGGAAGCGGACCTCGCGGACTTGTTCGGGGGCCCCCGCGCCCAAGGCCGCGAGCACGCTCACCCGGTCGCCCCAGACCTTGACCCCGGTCGGAGCGGCGATGACGGCGCGCGCGCCGCCGAGGCTCTCCAGGGCCGCGGCCGAGGCCGTGACCGAGAAATTCCTCTCCTCCTGCCCGATGTCGTCGAGCGCCCGGAGGCCGAAGCGGTACGCGGTCCCGGAGGAGAGCAGCCCGGTGGTGTAGGAGGTCGTCTGGGCCGGGAAGGAGGCGAGGTGGAGCGTATAGTCGATGACGCCCGAGCCGGAGTCCGTGTAGAGACGGTAGGCGGCGACCTGGCTGGAGGGAGAGGGATTCCAGCCGATGCGGATGCGAAAGCCTCCCAGCGGGACGGCGGAAAGCCCGGAGGGCGGCAGGGGGGGATCTCCGGCCACGAAGGTGCTCGCGACCGTGTCGAATTCCGTGGCGACCCCATCGCCGTTCACGGCGCGCACGCGGAAGTAGTAGGTGGTGGGGCCGATTAGGCTGGCGGCCAGATAGCTCGTGGCGACCACGGAGGTGGAGGGGACGAGGAAGGCCGGGTCGGTGGAGCGTTGGAGTTGATACACGGTGGCCGCGGGGTTCTGCCGGGGATCCCAGGAATGGGGGGGGTTGGTTTGGTGGAGGGTGGTGCCGGTGGTGCCCTGGGGTGGCTGGGCCTGGGTGTAGTTCGGGGCCGCGCCGGTGTGGGCGCCCGCTCGGGCGCCGGTGCGGGCCGCGACCCGTATCCCATAGGCCGTGTTGACCAAGAGGCCCGTCGCCGTGTAGCTCGTCGTGGAGACGGTCGAGAGAAGGGCGCCGTCGGTGGCGCTGCGCACCTCGTAGGAGGACACGGCCGGCCCCCCGGTGGCCGACCAAGACCAGGAGGCCGAGGAGATGCCCAGCGTCCGGGGGATGGGCGTGAGGGACCCGGGAAGGGTCTGCGTCGAGCCCGTGGGGGAGAAGTCGGTGCGTTGGTTGTCCGCGTTGCGCGCCCGGACGCGGAAAAAGTAGGTCGTTCCCGCCGTCAAGGAGGACAGCGAGGTGAAGGTGGAGACCCAGCCTTGTCCGAAGAAGACCGGCGTGGAGAAATTGATGGTGAAGGCGTCGGTCGAGAGCGAGAGTTCGTATTCCGTGCCCGCGGGGTTCCCGTTGGCGCCCCAGGAGAGCTGCGCCGAGTGGGAGGACATCGCGGTGGCGGCCGGCGTCGTCGCGGGAGCGGCCAGGGTGCGCAGGGCGGCCGGGGGGCTCGCGCCCGCGGACCCGGAAGCGGTGTAGGGTTCCAGGATCACCGCGACATAGGTGTTGGGCGGGATGCCGGTCTGGACATGGGAGAGAGCGGTGGTGTCGGCGATCAGGGAGCCGTCGGAGGACCAGGAGAGCCTGTATCTGGCGGCCGGGCCCGCGCCCGACCAAGTCCATGTGATCGAAGAAGAGCCGAGCACCGTCCCCGAAGGGGCCTGCGGGGCCGGGGGGAGAGTGGCGACGGGCGGGGCGGTGGAGAACTCGGTGGCGATCAAGTCCCCGTTCCTCCCGCGCACGCGCAGGGTGTAGGTGGTGGCGGCTTGGAGTCCCGAGAGCGCGGCCAAGCCCGAGTTGACGCCCGCGGAGAAAGGCACGGGCGTGGAGAAATGCGTGGCGAAGCCGTCGGTGGAGTAGGAGACCTCGTAGACCACGCTCGCCGGGTTGTTGTTGACGGACCAGGCGAGATTCATGGTCCAGGAGGAGACCCCCGAGGTCAAGGCGTTGAGCGGGTCGTTGGCCGCGGTGTAGGCGGAGAGCTCCCCGGAGTAGGGGGAGTAGAGGTCGTCGGGGGGGCGCACGCGGGAGCGCAGGCGGACGAAGTACCGGGCGTTGATGGCGAGGCCGGATATCGCGGCCGAGGACACGCCCGCGGTCCCCGGCTTGTCGTCGGCCGGCAGGGAGGCCCCGAGATTGACCGGCCCCGAGACGGTTCCGGAGGAGACGACGAACTCGTCCTCGTTGACCGAGCCGTCGGCCCACTGGAGGGTGAGCTGCGTGCTGCTCAGGGCCGCCAAGGAGAGCAGGGTGGGGGAGGAGGGCTCGAATTCATAGGTCAGGGTGACGCTGGAGACCGCGGCTCCGTTGAGAGTATTGGAGGAGACGAGGAAAGCCCGGTACTGGACCCAGCGGTCGAAGGAGCCTTCCCGGTGGGAGGGGTTGATGATGTCCGATCCGGCGGCGCTGGTGTAGTAGTCGGAGAGGTCCGTGGGTCCTAGCCAGGGGGTCCAGGATCCCGGGAGGCCGTTGCCCGCGTCCGGGGCCGTGCGCAGCTGGAAGCGGGCCAGGGTGGCCGGGGGGAAGGAGCCCTGCCAGGAGAGCTTCTTGAACCGGGTAGAGGAGCGGCCGGTGTCGAAGGCGGAGGAGGTGAGGGTGGCGCTCACGGCCGTGTGGAGATAGCCGAGGGTCAGGTCCGAGAGTATCGCGGAGGTCGAGACCTCGGTGGTCGTGAAAACGGCCTGGTATTGAAGGTAGCGGTTGGGGCCCAAGGAGGCGATCGAGGCTCCGTTGGCCGCCGCGGTGAAGCCCCCGCCGCCGGACCAGGCTCCCCCGGGCGTGGAGGTGTTCCCGGCCCGCAGGGAGACGCTGAGCGCAGCCGCGGAGGGGACCGAGGAGCTCCACGCGACGGTGGTGAAGCTCGATACGTTGGTGGTGTCGAAGACCGCGGAACGGTAGGTCCCGGAGGAGAGAGCCCGGTATTCGAGGATCTGGCCGAAGTCGGCCGGGGTCCCGCTGGAGGCTCCGAAGAGGAATATCGAATTGGTGGCCTGGGAGAAGGCGGCCGCGGAGCCTCCCCGGGGGGAGGGCAGGCGCGCCGGGCGGAGCGTCGCCGTGTCGAGGACCGGGTCGAATTCCACGATCTCGTCCGTCGCCGCGGCGTCCGTGGTCCCGCCGAAGATCAGAATCTTCCCCGTGGGCGGGAAATAGACCGCCGCGGCCTTGCGCCTGGGGCTGGGGAGCCGCGCGCCCATCACCGTGATCGTGTTCCCCGGCGGGTCGTAGCGGAGGATCTGGTCGAGGTCCCCGCCCGCGTCCCGGCCGCCGAAGAAGTAGATCGAGCTCGTCCCCGGGTGGTAGGCCGCGCCCATGGCCGCCCGGCTGGAGGGGAGGACCACGGATTTCTCGGCTTTGGTGAAGAGCGGGCGGTTGAACTCGTTGACCGAGGAGGAAAAGGAGGCGGCGGAGAACTCCGGGTTCCCTCCCCCGGCGAAATAGACTTTTCCATCCGTGGGGAAGTATGCTCCGGCCGTCAACCCGGCGCCCGCCGAAGTGCCGGCTGGGAAATATTGCGAAGCGACTTGGTTGGGAAAGGGTCGATAGGCACGGATGGAGTTATTGGTCCCGCTGTCGTCGACGCCGTAAAAGAGCAGGATCTCGCCCTGGCTGACGATCGGGTCGAGCACCGCGGCATTGGAATGCGTGACGAAGAGGAGGTGGTTGATCGGACCGGTGAGGGAGCCGGTCATGGGCGTGTATCGGTAGACGGCGCTGGAGGCCTCCAGTTGGGACATCCGGAGCCCGCCGAGCAGATAGACGTCCTCGTGCGGGGGAAAATAGACCGCGGCCATGTCCCCGGTCCCGGAGGGCAAGGCCGTTCCCTTGACCGTGACCGTCTCCTGCAGGACCAAAGTGAGGAAGGCGTCGCTGCCGCTCCCCGCGACCGTGGCCGAGCTGAAGACCGGGGTGGAGCGATTGAAGCCGGTCTGCGCGAGACCGTCGTCGGTCTGGACCCAGGAGCCCGTGGTCAGGACCGGATGGATGGCCGTGCTCAAAGCCACGATGTTTCCGTTCTGGGAGTCGTAGCCCGTCCAGCCGGAGGAAAGGCTCGTGGTGGAGGCGGAGGCCTCCCCGGATGACCAGTCGGACTGCGTGATCTGGGCCGCGCGGGCGGACGCGGGGGGGAGGAGGAAGAGTACGGCGGCAAGGATTGCCTTCATATATCAACGCGCAGCGACTTGCGTCGCCGCGTGCATAGTGTAAAGTGAAAACAGGGAGGACTCAATACCCTGGCCAACGCGCGCGGCCGCGCGCGTGAGTAACTTTATAAGTACCCAGCCTTCCTCATCCGTTCAAGGATGACCTCGCGCCTGCGCAGCAGGCGTTTTCCCGCCGGCCGCGAGGGGTTGAGCTTGCGGGGGCTGGGAAGGGCCGCGGCCAGGGCTACGGATTCCTCCGGACCCACTTCGGATGCGTCCTTGCCGTAATAGGTCCGGCAGGCTTCCTGGGCACCGTAGATCCCCGGACCCCACTCGGCCACGTTCAGGTAGAGTTACAGGATGCGGCGCTTGGATAGGGCTTTTTCCAAGCGCCGGGCGATGAGATATTCCTTGACCTTGCGCAGGGGATTCTTGGACGGGGAGAGGAAGAGGTTGCGCGCCAATTGCTGGGTGATCGTCGAGGCGCCGCGCGCCGGGCGGCGCTTCTCGATGTTGTACTTCATGGCCTCGCGAAGGGCCTCCCAATCCACCCCCTTGTGCAGATAGAACATGTCGTCCTCGGAGATGATCACCGCGTGTACGAGGTCGGGAGACATGGAGCTTATCGGAGCCCACGTCATGCGGGCCGAGGGCTTCAAGCCCTTGGCCCGCATCCGGTCCTTGTGCAGTTCGATGAAGGCCGTGGTCCGCGGGTTCTCCCGGCGCAGGTACCCTACCTCCGGCAGGGAACTGAGATAAACGGCACAGGCGGCCAGGAGGAGGACCGGCGCGAGCCAAAGGAGACTTCGAGGAATGGGTCCTTTACGGCTGCGTCTGGCCATCTCCTTTCAACTCTCTTAACGCGTTGCGCCGGTTCTCGTCGTCCTTGTCGTTCTGGGCGACCCATTGGAGCAGGGCGAGGTATCGCTCGGAGGGCAGCATGCCGCGCAGCTGCAGGAGGGCGCCCGCGCGGCCCTCGGGTGCGGGGTTTTGGCGCACATGGTCTTCCAGAAGCGGGACCGCGCGGGGGTTGGCCGAGGCGAAAATCGCGGCTTCCAGGAGCAGGCGCGTTTTATCATCCGTGGTCCCGCCGCGCGCGCCGATGAGGTCCGAGACCCCGGCGTCATCGAGGACCTTCCCCAGCTTGAGCGCCGCCGCGTGGCGGGTGTGGAGCTCCTTGCGCCTGTCCAAAAGCAGTTTGCGCAAGGCCGGGGCGGTGCGCAGAAGGGCTTCCCGCGGAGGGTCGGCGCTCCAGGCGGCCTTGGCGCAGTCCTTGGCCCTGGCGCGGGAGGATTCGGACCAGGAGACGATCGTGTCCAGGGAATCCTCCCAAAGGAGTTGAGCCATCAGGGAGGCCACTGAAGGAGCTTCTTTGGCCTTCTTGGCCATCAGCGGCAAGGCTTCCTTGCCTTCCCAAAGGGCCAGGACCCGGAGAGCCTGGAACTGGGAGTGCCAGCGGTTGGCCTCCTGGGGCACCATGCTGGGACCGGGATGGGGCGACTTGAAAGGCTTGGAGGCCAGGGCCCGGATGAGCGATAGGGCCGGGGCATACCGGAGGCGGTAGGCGCCGATCATGCCGAAGGTCTGGAAGAACGGGTCCGAATCCAGGAGCAGATTGTTGAAGAAAGGACCGAAGGATTGCGCCTCCCGGGGAAGGCGGCCGAGGCTTTCCTCCGCGGCTTGACGGGCCCGGGGTTCGCCGCGGGTGAAAAGGTCGAGGAGAAGGCGCAGATCGTCGAAGCTTCGGGGTTCCGTCCGGCTGAGCTCGTCGAGTGCGGCTAATCTGTCCACACCCTCCATGGCCTCGGTGGCAATTGTGGCCAATTTGGCTACAGTCTGTCTCCTCCTGGGGGATTCCACGACGACGGTCGAAGTCGATGCCTGGGGCGGGACTTCGTCCTGGGCCAGGACCGGCAGGGGGAATAGGAGGATGGTCCGGCAGAGCAGGGCGGCTGGTCGCATCATCGCAGCGCCTCCAGGATGGCCGACACTTGGCAATCGCGATACCCGAACGCGTGCAGGGCGGTGGTCCGTGGGGAGAGCAGGGCCTTGTCCCAGGGGTTGCGCAGGAGGGCGGCCACCAGGCGCTCGGCGCAAGCCTCTTGGAGGGCCTCGAGCGTCTTGCGCT